>CAZOJA010000395.1:0-2429 GCA_964579955.1 uncultured Veillonellaceae bacterium
TATAAAAAATAAGCAAGCTTGAAATTCAATCTTGCTTATTTTATCGCAGAGTAGGCGCTACGTCAAAATTCTTATAACCGCTTTACCAGCAGCACTTCATTCCCGGCCCGATTATAAAGGACACGGTCCATCCATGCAGCCATGATCATGATTCCGCGGCCATTTTCCGCATACAATCTTTCTTCAAAGGAATTGTCGCGACCCGCCTCCTGTAGTTGCTTAACCCGTGCATTGCCGTCGAACCCATTGCCGCCGTCGGCAATCCGTATCAGCAGTCTACGCCCCAGCAGATTTAATTTGACTCTGACGTGCATGGATTCTCTGGTTGCGTTGTTCAGCGCTTCCCCTATGGCGATACAAATTCGCCCGGATTGGTCGCCGCCAACTTTTTTTATCAAGTCATGCAAGCGCCGCCTGACCCGGCTGTATTCGCTGAATTTGTTGAATTCCAGACGCAGCGGATAAGATACTTCGCCATTGATCCGGATACAGACGGCGCAGCAGTCATCCCACACGTCCGAGCTCTCGGCTTTCGCTGCAAGAAATGCGACATTTTGTTCATAATCGGCCTCAGCCAGTTCATGACATTCCTGTACCCGCTCAAACAATCCATCCGTCATAAAGAAGAACGTCTCACCCGGCTGAATCGGTACGCTATGGGCAGTATACTCCGGCATGGCAGTGATGCCGATCAACGAACCTCCCTCTCTGACCACTTTCGGCAAAGCAACCGATTGGGCCAGGAAGCCATAAACGCCGGCGGTGGCAAAATTCAGAACTTGGCGCGTAAAATCAAACTCATAGTAAAGCGCTGCCGCATAGGTTTCATCTGTAAAATAACGCAAGACCCGCTGATTGATCCAGTTCAGCTTTTCTTCCAAACCCATCGGTGAATCGAGGATTTCCTTGAAATAGGTGCTGACCGCAATCCCCTGCAACGAACTTGATACCCCGTGCCCGGATACATCAAGCACGAAACCGGAAAACTTCTGATGGTCGTGACTCCAGGTAAAGTCATAAAAATCGCCGCTGACGACTTGATAGGGCTTGAAAACAACCCTGACGGACAAGTATATGTCATCAAACCGGTCGGGCAATAGCGCTTGCTGAACTGCCGCCGCCAGACGGACATCACCGAGAATCTGTTCTTGCAACTTTCGTTCAGCCGACAAGTCGCGATTGGCGAACATCAATACCGTCTTGCCGCCATATTTTATTACAGAGCCAACCCGTTCGGCTTCAAATACCCTACCGTCTTTGCGCCGAAACCGCCTGAGAACGCTGACGCCTTTGCCTTCCCGTACTATTTCCGCATATCCTTGATCGATGTTTGCCGGGTCGTCTTCGATCAGGTCATATACCGTTAAAGAAGCGACCTCCTCAGGAGCGTAACCGAACAACTCCAGCCAACGGTTATTCACTTCGATGAACGTTTTTGTTTCGACATCAACCAGAGAAATCGCATCTGAGGACTGCTGCATCATCGCCCGGTAGCGTTCTTCACTGTCCAACAATTTTCCGACTGCGCGATTCCGTTCTTCGACTTCCGCCTGCAGCTCGGAGTTCACAAAAGTTAGTGCAGTCGTCCGAACACGCACTTTTTCTTCCAGTTCCTGATTCAACTCGACCAGCCGTTTTTCCGCTTCGATCCGGCGGGCCCGATTGATCAGCAATCCGGCAACCAGCAGCGATAATAGCAAAATCAACGCAAACACGCCTAGTAAATAGTTCTGGTACTGCTCCCAGACCGTCAGCTCCCGGTAAAGCACTTTACTGTCCGGCGGCAGCTTTTGTTCGCCAATCCCCCAGCGCTTTAGCTGACGCCAGTCAAACTGGTACTCAACATTTTGCACCTCGATTATCCGGGCATCAGAAGCCTTCCCTTGCAGCCGCAGCAAAGCATGCTCGGCAGCCTTGGCCCCGAGCAATTCGGTGCTCATGACATAACCGCCAACTCCACCCTGCCCCATGAACACGCTATACATCACATAAACGGGAACTTTAGCCGCCTTGCTGAATGCGCTGACTTCCCGTGCCGGAACAAAGACATTGCCGGCCGCGTCTTTGAAAACATAGATATAGAGAACCGCAGCTTGTGCGTCAAGCGATGCGACTTGTTCGAGCATCTGCGGCAACGTTAATGCATCCAGATAGACAAATTCGACCGGCGATGCCAGACCCGCCACATCTCGCCTAAAAGCTGTTGCTGTTCGTTTTTCGCGGTCGGAACTGCCTAAAACAACAAAGATCTTCCTGACTGTCGGCTGCAGATTCAAGATCAGCTGCACAGTCTCCTTGGCGCGAAAGGTCCCCGCCACACCTACAAATCCGTCTGGCATGGCATGTTCGCTTACTCCGCCAACCTCATCGACGCCCAGGAAAAAGGCGGCGCGGGGAAACATTTTTCTTCCGTGTTTGATAGCGAAATC
>CAZOJA010000396.1:0-2428 GCA_964579955.1 uncultured Veillonellaceae bacterium
AATGCCCCTCTACCGTCTACAGACAGGAGCGGGGCATTTGCGTACTGTGGTAAGCGGCTAAGTGCAAACCGGATCGCACGGGACCTGGCGGCGGACCGCGTGCCGAACTGAAACGGGAAGGCCAAAGGTTACGACAGCAGCATCCGGAAAATCCTGACCAACGAGAAGTACAAAGGAGACGATCTGCTGCAGAAGACCTACATTACATGTTCCCAATATCTGAGTGGAACGATAGCATCAGATTGATGTCGGGTATGAATTTGGCTGATTTTCCGTGCAAGGGAACAGGTCGATAGTGGTTTTTGTGGGTCATGTCCGTACATGAAAACATGTCCATATTATTAAATTTTTGTCCGTTTGAGGAAATAAGTATTGCCATCTCTGGTGGTATGGGCACCCATCGCTTGATAAAACAAAAAACCCTTGCCAGAAAGCCAGGTAATCTTTGACGGAACCGTTTGGTGTTTGACAGCACGATTATATCAACAGCTTGCGGATTTCATCAGTAAGGATTGTTTTTCGCTTTTCGTAAAACTCCTCGAATTGCTCAATTTCCAAAGAGATGTCTGCAGGAATAAGGGCCTGGTTTCTGAACGCGGCTTTCTGAACGTCGTTCATGTCGTTATAATAATCAACGAGCCTCATGGCGTTTTTGCTGCCGTTGCTCCTGCCTTCAAGCAGGTGAAGGTTAGGAAGGCGATTTCGGTTGCTGCGCCACTTTTTCCAGTCCTCCGCAGTTACTGCCGGTGGCTTACTTCCGTCAAAGCGGTCGTAGGGGTGGAGATGATCTTGTTCGTACTTGTAGGTTCTGTTTAGCCAATTGAGGCTCAGATAGTACAAAGCCTCGCCAGCGACGCGGCTGCCTTTTTCGGAATTGACAATGTCGTCGATTTTGCCGTCCGTCACTCTTAGTTCGTTCATCTGGTCGAGCATTTCAATAGAGATTTCGTAGTCATAACTATTAATATTGCTCTTCATTTGCTGGAGTTTTCCGGTAGTGCCGGACTGAAAATATGTAAATAAAATCGCTCTCAGCAGGTAAGCACGGATTCCGTCAAGACTCTGATTGTAGTCGGGATTGTAATAAACAGAATATATTATCGGCAGCAGCACGTTCCAGCTGCCCGAAAAACGGCTAACCTCGATTTTCATACCTCTTAGTACGGTTTCGAGATTTTTTAGTGCCTTTTTAAACTCACTCCAATTGTTCTTCAGATCTTCCGCGATCTTCCTGCTGATGTTGGACTTCACAACGTCGCCGAACAGCATAAGTGCGGCGCGAATTATAAAGTCAGACCCAAAACCGGCGAATGATCCTTGAAGCACCCTTCCAAACTCCGTCTTCGCACTCGGCCAGTACGCTTCAAGGATTGACATTGTGATTTCAGATTTCCGGAGCGCTTTGCCGCCGCTATTGAAGCGCACGAACATTTCAAGAGCATCATCCTGCTTCATGTCCGTAATCTCGGTAAAGTGGATCATCTTTTCCTCAAAGATTTTCCTGCACAACCTGTTCAGGGTATCTCTCGCGTATTGCTTGCTGTCGTTCGGTACATTGGCAATCGCGTCTTCAATCGCCTGAGACCTGGTCAAATCATCCCGGAACTTATTACCCAGAATGTTCTTAACATCAAACTGGGTAGGACTTAACCGGCTGATTTTTTCACTAAACTTAATGTCGTATTTCTTGCTGTTATACTCTTCTTCGTCTACAGCGAGCTTGTTTTTGTTTAGCTCAAGCAGTAACTTTGCAACCGTCATTGGCCCGGTTGTCCGACGCGCATAATTCGGGCGGATAAATGCCTCGCCCAGCAGCGATAAAAACAAGGATGTTAACCTTTGCTGCCCATCCAATATCGCTGTGTCAGTTGAATTGACATTGATAGTTACTAAATCGTAATTTACGCTGTCTGCCTGTTTTTTGCTGTCGAACGTAATCTCTGAAAGGAAATTGCAGAAATAGGTATCCCAAGTGACGTTATTGTCATCGATGTGCCAGAACAGAAATGTGGCGATTGGATAATCAAGCAGGAGTGAATCCCATAATTTTTCTATTTGATACATACTCCAAACGTACTGCCTTTGAAACGCTGGCATGACATACTTTCCGGATTTAATGTTTTGTAGAGCTTCGTATATGGTTATGCTGCCATTTTTCAAGTTGCTCATTTTATCACCCCTTATTCCACGCCCAACGCCTTAAATACGGCTTCCTGCGGGGTCGAGTAAAATATCAAGCTAAACGCGCCGATGAGGTCTGCCGGGACTGTGCCGAGTTCGGTGGCGGATGTTATCGGTATGAGCACCTTCTTCGCTCCGCTGTCGAGGCAGACTTGCAGGACACTCGCCAGTTCCTCGACTTTCAGTATCGTACCGCTAATGCTTATTTCACCGAGCACAGCAAGGCTCGAAAGAGTGGGTTTGCTCA
>CAZOJA010000397.1:0-2423 GCA_964579955.1 uncultured Veillonellaceae bacterium
TTTTCAAGCCAACCGCACTCGATTTTTCCGGATGGAATTGCACCGCCTGAACCAGACCGCGCCCCACAGCTGCTGTCACCGGACCGCCATAATCGGTCACTGCTGTGATGCAGCTTTCGTCGGTCGGCGCTGCGTAATAACTATGCACGAAATAAACATATGCAGCTGGCGGCAGGCCCTGAAACAACGGACTGGCTGTCCGGTACTCCAGATTGTTCCAACCCATGTGGGGAATTTTCAGTCCCGGCGCCACGATTTTGCGCACCAGGCCTTTGAAGATCCCCAGTCCATCGACGCCAGGATCTTCCTCACTGCCTTCAAACAATAACTGCAAACCAACGCAAATCCCCAGAAACGGTTTGCCTGTTGCAATCACTTCATGAATGACCGGCGCAAGCTGGCGCTCGTTCAAATTCTTCATGCAGTCGCCAAATGCGCCGACACCCGGCAAAACGACTTTGTCAGCCCGCCGCACCTCGTCCGGATCGCGGGTGACCACTACTTGCGCGCCGATTTTTTCCAATGCCTTGGCGGCACTGTGCAGATTCCCCATGCCATAATCAATGATTGCAATTTTCATCATTTCGTTGCCCCTTATAATGTTCCTTTGCTCGACGGCACTCCCTGAACCCGCGGGTCGCGTTCGAGCGATTGGGCCAAAGCCCGGCCGAGCGCCTTGAAAATCGCTTCCACAATATGATGGCGATTTTTGCCGGCCAGCACTCTCACATGCAGGGTTAGACCTGCATTTACAGCAACCGCCCGCAAGAATTCTTCCGTCATTTCGACATCAAACTCGCCAATACGACCCTGACCCAGTTCCGCATCAAAAGCGAGAAAAGGACGACCGCTGAAATCGACCACTACCAAAACCAGGGCTTCGTCCATTGGCACATAAACATGACCGTAACGACGAATCCCGGCCTTGTCGCCAGCTGCTTTTGCCAGCGCTTGCCCCAGCACAATGCCGACATCTTCGATCGTGTGATGTCCGTCAATCACCAAATCACCCGTCGCTGCCACGTCAAGTGAAAACAGGCCATGTTTGGCGAACAGAATCAGCATGTGGTCAAAAAAGCCAATCCCTGTAGCAACCTGCGAAGTTCCCGCGCCATCAAGGTCTAGGCTAACTGCAACTTTCGTTTCACTGGTCGCGCGTGTAACCGCCGCCTTGCGTCCATTGGTCTCTACAGCATCGATGTTGCTCATGTTAATTTGCCTCCTGTTGCAGTAGCTTATCGCCATAACGCTTCACACAATCCAAAATCAACTCAATTTCTGCGGCGGTTCCCACTGTAATCCGCAGGCAACCGGCCAATCCAGGCGTTCGCGAAAAATTACGCACGCCGATACCCTGGTTGATAAAAATTTCATGCAGTACATCCGGCATTGCCACTTTGACCAGCAGAAAATTAGTCGCCGACGGGTATACCTGCGTGAATTTGAACCTGCTCAGCCGGGAGGCCAGGCGGTCACGCCGTTTGACTGTACGATATACTTCCTGCATCACCTGGTCGCGCATCGAAAAACATACTTCAGCCGCAGCCAGTGAGAAAGAATTCAGGTGATAAGGCAGTAAAAATTTGCCGATTGCGGCGCTCATTTCCGCCGATGCCAGCAAATAACCGGTTCGGGCTGCTGCCAGACCAAAAGCCTTGGAAAAGGTCCGTGCCACCATCAATCCGGGGAACTCCTGCAGCCAGCCTACGCAGCTATCGCCGCAGTATTCCTGATAGGCTTCATCAATCAGTACCGGGCAGTCAACGTGTTCCAAAATCTGGCGTAAATCAGCAGCGGGAATCTCCACGCCGGTCGGGTTGTTGGGGTTACACAGAACCAGCAGTTTCGCGCCTGATTTACGAACCGTATTCACTACAAGATCAACTGACAGTCGGTATTGTTCATCCAGCGGAATCGCGACGGCCGGCGAATCGGCCAGGGCGGCGTAAATCGGATACATGGAAAATGACGGCCATTGATAGGCGATCGGTCTGGCCGGTCCGCCAAACGCGGCGCAAACGGCAGCGATCAATTCGCTTGATCCGTTGCCTACATTGACTTGTTCCAGGTTCAGTCCGTAGCCATCCGCCAACATTTGCCGCAATGTCTGCGCGGTCATTTCCGGATAACGATAGGTTTCAACCGCCCGCAACCGCTGTGCAATCGCGCTGCGGACCGCCGGCGGCAACGGCGCAGACCGCTCATTTGCATCCAGCTTGACTTGCCAGAGCGGCTCTTCACCCACGGAATATGTCGGCAGTTTATCCACCCCTGGTCTAAACATGGTTTTTCCCCCTGATCGAGACTGCCCGGGCATGGGCCGATAGGCCTTCCGCTTCCGCCAGTCTGATAATATCTTCTGCCTGTACGGCCAAATCTTGTTCCGTATAGGCAATAATACTGGTTGTTTTCATGAACGTGTC
>CAZOJA010000398.1:0-2419 GCA_964579955.1 uncultured Veillonellaceae bacterium
TGTTAAGCAGCTCTGCCGCTTCGTTAAAATCGGCGGAAAAGAGCAGCACTTCCAGTGTTCGCGTCAAATCGCCGCCATGTTCACGATCATAGTCCAGTAACGGTGACAGCGCTCTTGCAATGTACTGCTCGCTGTCCTGGCGGTCCACCAGCGGCGCCAGCAACTGATCGACGCCGATTTGTTCGTATACTTCCATACCCGCGTTTTTGCCGACCCTTACGGCCGAACGCAACGCTTCGCCGGCATGACGATAAGCCATCGACAAGTCCGCAGCTTTGCCGCAAGGATCGGAAGCCGCCAGCGCCAGAGAAAGGTCAGGCAGGTCGGCAAGCAAACGTGTTCGCCACTGCGCCATCAGGGCCTGCGGGTCCTTCGCCGAGCCCAAGATGACCACACAGTCTTCCATTGCCCAGACCGAACCGACTCCGTATGATCCCAGGCAATCGAGCAAGACATCCTCGATTGACTGCCACTCGGCGGGGCGTTCCAACAGCTCTTTCTTTGTCCGCCCTGCACAGGACCTGACAGAGAGCAGATACACCCTGAGCGGAAACCTGGTTTCCTCGCTTTGAAAACTAAGTTGGCGGAAAAACTGGGCGTAAGCGATCCTGCCTGTCATCAAACCGCCGAATAAGTCGGCCAGTTGGCTGCGGCGCCGGCTGAGCGCCAGCCGCTGTTCGGCCTGTTTGCGTTCCTGCAGCTCTTTCTCCGCTGCTTTATAAGCGGCATAAGCCGCAATCGCATTGCGGGCTTTCAGCATCAGGTCCCGACGGAATACATTGCCGGCCGGGGTTCGGACAAAGTAATCGTAGGCACCGAGCTCCAGCGCTTTGATGATGCTGGCATCGTCGTCGAGCAATGACTGGACAACCACAGGAATATGACGCATCCGTTCATCCCGGTGCATCTCCTCCAATACGGCGTATCCGTCCATCACCGGCATGACCAGGTCCAGCAACACCAGGTCGATTTCCTGCCGTTGCAGAATTTCCAACGCCTGCCTGCCGTCCATCGCCTCGAGAAAGTTGATGCCAGGCAGCGCCGACAAATTTTTGCGGATAAGAATCCGGTTCATTTCCAGATCATCGACCACAAGCACGGAATGCATGACCCACCGCCTCACACGATTGATACCCAAGTTTATCCTTCCACAAAAAATCTTTTTTTCCTCCATGCTTTCGTGTACATGTTTGACAGCACGGTCCAAAAACTGTAAAATGGAATCGTTAAGAGGGAGTAGTTTGCATTACAAAGTCAACAGTACGGGTTTGAAAAAACTCCTGGCTTTGTAACCATATTTTTGGCAACGAGACTTTTAACATCATCTTTGTGAATCTTGGATTTCCGGGATTTTATGGGGAGGGGTGTTGGAAGTTTTATTTTTTTATCTCCTAAGAACAATCGATGGGCGATCATCCAAGAGTAAATTATTGCAAGGGGTGAATGACAATGTGGTTTACCCAGTCCAAAGAAGAAGCACTGCAAGCGCAGGCCGTTAATCCGGCGACCGGACTAAGCAAGGAAGAAGCCCTGATCCGGCTGGAGCGCCATGGGCGCAACGAATTGAAAGGAAAGCCGAAAAAAAGTCTGTTGGCCCTGTTTCTGGCTCAGTTGCAGGATCTGTTGATTTACGTCCTGCTGGGAGCCGCCGCCATCACCACGTTTATCGGTCACTATGTCGACGCGATCATCATCCTCAGCGTGGTCATCCTCAACGCAGTGATCGGCGTCGCCCAAGAATACAAAGCGGAAAAGGCCATGGAAGCTCTGCAGAAAATGACCACCCCAAAGGCGTTGCTCCGCCGCGGCGGGGAAGTCTACGAAGTCAATTCGGCAGAAATCGTGCCCGGCGACATCGTTCTTTTGGAAGCGGGCCGCTCCGTTCCAGCTGATTTGCGACTGATCGAAAGCGCCAACCTGCAGGTTGAAGAGTCGGCCCTGACCGGAGAGTCGGTGCCTGTCGACAAAAATGCCAATGCTCGGTTCGATGCACCGAAAATTGCTCTCGGCGATCAAATCAACATGGCCTTCATGTCCACGCTGGTCACTTACGGACGGGGCGAAGGCGTCGTCATCGCCACGGCGATGGAAACGGAAATCGGCCGGATTGCAAAAATCCTCGATGAAGAGCATGAAGAGATGACGCCGCTGCAAAAGCGTCTGGAAGAATTGGGAAAAGTGCTCGGCTCGGTTGCCATCGGCATCTGTGTGTTGATTTTCCTGTTGGCTTTTTGGCAGAAGCGCGACATGTTCGAAATGTTCCTGACTTCGATCAGTCTGGCGGTTGCGGCGATTCCCGAAGGATTGGCCGCCATCGTGGCGATCGTGCTGGCGCTCGGCGTCACCCGGATGTCCCGCAACAACGCGATCATCAAAAAGTTGCCGGCGGTGGAAACACTGGGGTCGGTCAACATCATCT
>CAZOJA010000399.1:0-2419 GCA_964579955.1 uncultured Veillonellaceae bacterium
AGTAAAACTTGCTCGACCCCATCCCCAGACCGGTGCCCTTAATACCACCGGACCCGATGGCAAGTAAAGATTGCAGAGGCTGATAACCGCTTGTTTGCGAATATTGCTCAGGATCGAGCCAGGCCCAGACCCGCTCGATTCGATAAGCATACTGGCTGATCAACACCCCGGTTCCGACAATCCCCCCCACGCCCAACATCAGCCACTCCCTTACAGGAATTCCCGACACCAGGTAAGGGATCAGGCACATCGCAAAAACAATCATCGCGGTCCCCATATCCGGTTGTATTGCCACCAGCCCGAACAAAGCGCTCGTTACAAGCAAGGGATGTGAAAACAGCGTGATCGGCTTCTTGTCCAGTCGCGGCCCAAGATAGGCGGAAGCCAGCAGGATTGCCGTCAACTTTGCCAGTTCTGAAGGTTGAAAGCTGATGAATCGCCCCAGCACAAGCCAACGGCGTGCCCCGTTGACCTCGACACCGAAAAACGGTACGGCAATCAGCAATCCCAGCGTCAACAACGTCCAAAGCGGCAGATAGTTCAAAACCCAGCGATAGCCTAGCTTGAGAACAACCACCATACCCAGACTCCCGATTAATGCGGCCGCAAAGTGCCGTTTCAGAAAATACATACTGTCACCGAACAATTGCGACCCTAGGACGAAGCTAGCACTGAACACATTGATGGCTCCGGTTAAAAACAACAGAATGGTCACAAAACCCAGTCCTTCGAGAGGATTGGCCCAAATCCGCGGCCAGACCACACCGTACTCGCTTCGCATTTACCTCACCTCATGCACAAGCATACGAAAAAAGCTGGACACATAAGTGTCCAGCCAACCAAATTATTGCCGATTTCTCATGTATCACAGGTAAATGTTCGAGCAATCGAAATCGTGGTCCAACTGCTCCCGTTCCTTTTTTACACAACATCTTCCACCACAGCCTGCGTTTTGGTGACATCCAGGATTTTCAACAAGACATCGCCCATATTAATCCCGATGCAATCCAGATATCCACTAGACGCCGGCCCTGTATAGCGGATCAACTCCATCTCAAAATCAGGTTTTGCCTTATAGTTGACCCAATCCCGATAACCGGGCGCCCGATACTCAAATAATTTCGGTAGCATCGACCGGTAAATGCCGGAAGACAGGCGGGCTTCTTTCGAAGACCACTGCCATCGTAGCGCCTCCATCTGAAAATAGCTCCAGGCAACCGCCAGAGCTTCTTCCCGCATCCGGTCATAGCGTGAACCGAACAGATGCCGGGCAACGTCGCAGAAGTGGTGGAACTGCTCATGCGTATAAACCTTCATCACCACCATATGGCACATGTTCTGCAAATCATTCGCTTCCACATGATATCCCGCCCGGAAGATGTTCCGCGCCTGATGCCAGAAAAACGACGCCAGTTCTTCCCTATGCAAAACGATTCGCCCCGGACTGGCCATCGGTTCATAATGTCCAAGAACCTCGGTCCCTTCTTCCATCACTGCCGCCGGCTCCGGTCCCATATTATCCAGTTCCGCGTCCAACCAGTCTGGCCAGGACATCCCCAGGAGCTCTCCTTCCGAGTTCAGAGGAAATCGTTTCAGGATATCTTTCACGCAAACGTCGACGATGCTCAAACTGCCGCCCGCCTTCCTTTATCTTAGTTGGATGTTCCTTCTGTCTCCGCAGCGCTTTTTCCTGCCCCTGCCCTCTTGTTTGCCACAAAATCAGCAATTTTCTCTATGATCCAGTCAACCATCCATTCTTCCGCATGACAAACAACCCCGCAGGAACAGGGCGGCGCTCCCCATGCCGCTTCTTCGTCAGGCAAAAAACCGTCGATCAAAAGCAACGGCGCAGGGTCTTGGCAAAGCTCGACAAAGGCTTTCCAGCCTTCGATCCCCAGTTCACGCCGGTTCACAACACGGACCACAGCTGGAAAAACAGCCAGATCCAGCGTTTGCGGTTCGGGAAAAACAAGCTGGCAGCCCACTTGTTTGGCAAACCGGTTCATCTCGATCGCCAACGCAACATTCGACGATACCAAAGACAGCGTTGGCTTTTCCAGCGGAACGTCCTTGACCGCAGCTCCGCGTTGCCGGCAGCGCAGCACAGCCACTTCAGCCGTATCGCGAACCATTGCCGACCCCGGTTCTTCCTGCACCAATCGGTTCAGTGCAGCGACGGAAGCAAAATTTCCTGCATGATACAGCGCCGTGGCCAGCGAGTGGCGGACGGCACCGGAGCAATCAAAGATCAGTTCATGCAATTTGTCCAGTACGATTTCCGGGAAAAAGCTCAGCCGCGCCGCCGCCAGATCACGGATAAAGTCAGCCGCGCCCATCCGTACGCGCAGGTTCCTTTCTGCCATTGGATGTTCCGGGTACCGTTGCTCAAACTTGCGGTCACCCAACGAAAAGGAAAGTC
>CAZOJA010000400.1:0-2418 GCA_964579955.1 uncultured Veillonellaceae bacterium
TTGATCGCTATGTGACCTTTGATCTGGGGATCATCCGCGACTTTGATTATTATACCGGCATGGTATTTGAAGCTTACACGACTGGCCTGGGGTATCCCATCTGCGGCGGCGGGCGCTATGACAGAATGGCCGGCGTCTTTGGCCGCGAGCAGCCGGCGACCGGATTTGCCTTAGGGATCGAGCGGGTGTTGATGGCGCTGGAACGGCAGGGCATTGAGACATCTCCGCTACCGCAAAGCGTTTATGTCGGCTGGGCCGCGGACAAGCTGGCTGCCGCGATCGCAGCGGTGCAGCAGTTGCGTGCTGCCGGCGAGCAGGTAGAACTGGCCCTGCAATCACAAACCCGGCAAGAGGCTGAAACCGCCTGCAGGCAGCACGGTTGCAAAAGCTGCCGCTATATCGCTTAGTAACCGCGTGCCTTATCGATCGGCGTCAACAGCGGTTTGTCGGCGATGTAACGGGACAGGTTGTCGGCGAACAGTTTTATGGCCCGGTCCAGATAGACGGGTGAAATGGCTGCCAGGTGCGGTGTGATAATCACGTTTGGCAGATCCCAGAAAGGATTTGCCGCTGGTAGCGGTTCCTCAACGAATACATCGAGTCCGGCGCCGGCAATCCGGCCTGCCTTTAGACATTCCAACAACGGTTCCTCCTGTACGACAGCGCCGCGGGAAACATTGATGAAGTAAGCGGATGGTTTCATTGCCGCGAACTGTTCCCGGCCAAACAGACCGTTGGTTGCATCGGTCAACGGCAATGCAACTACAACAAAATCGGCTTCGGCCAACATTTCCAGGAGCTGTTCGGGCCGATACAGGCGGTCTACGAATGGCTCCTGTGTCATTTCCCGCTTGGCGGCAACGACTCGCATGTCCATGGCCTTGGCTTTCCGGGCAATTTCCCGTCCAATGGCGCCCAGGCCAACCACGGCCATCGTTTTGCCGTTGATTTCCTGCAGGTCGTCGATCGGGGGGCGTTGCCACAGATGTTTCTGCTGTTGTTGCTGCAGCAGGGGAAGGCGGCGGGTGAAGCTAAGCATCATCCCCAGTACGTGTTCGGCCATGGGAATGCCATGAATACCCTTGGAATTGCTGATTAGAACCGGGCTGTTCTGCGTTTCGGGAAATAGCAGGAATTCGACGCCGGCCGTCAAAGCATGAATCCAACGCAAATTTTTGGCCATGCCATAGATCGGCTGGATATTGTTGAATCCCCAGGCGACCAGAATCTCACAATCAGGCAGCTGTTCCGCGGCATGTTTGAGGTCGGTGGTGATAATGGAAGCTTGTGGCGCCACATTGGTGATGAATGCTTTTTGGCGGTCGGATAGTGGATTGAGGATTAGAATTTTTGGTGCGACTGACATGATATTCCTCCCGTTTTACGGTTTTTCCTACTGCAATAATTCGGGGTGAGCGGGAAAAATCCTACCGAACCGCGAAAGGGAATTGACGGGGAAAAAATTATATGGTACCATGAGTAACATGTTAATACTTTAAATAACTAAAGAGTTGATAAAAACTGGAGGAGTTCATTTGACATCGCCGGACAAAGAAATGTTGACGATTGCCCTGCCGAAGGGAAAGTTGTTCCAACCATCGGCAGACCTGCTGGCCAGGTTCGGCTATACTGCCGAAGGGCTGGCCGAGAATTCGCGCAAACTGGTCATCGTCAATGAAGCAAAAAAAATACAGTTTGTCATCACCAAACCGATGGATCTACCGACTTATGTTGAATATGGCGCGGCTGACATCGGCATTATCGGCAAGGATGTCCTGTTGGAAGAAGCCCGCAATGTCTATGAACTGCTGGATCTGAATTTTGGTCTTTGCCGTCTGATGCTGGCAGTGCCGGAAGCGTTGCAGCGGGAAAAACTGAGTGATTACGCTCATTTGCGGGTGGCGACCAAGTACCCTCGGGTGGCTGAACAGTTTTTTCTCGATAATGGCATCCAGATGGAAATCATCAAGTTGAACGGTTCGATTGAACTGGCGCCGATGGTTGGACTAGCTGAAATGATCGTGGATATTGTGGAAACCGGTCGGACGTTGAAAGAAAACCGGCTGATCGAAGTAGCGCATCTGCACCGGGCCACGGCGCGTTTTATCGCCAATCGGGTCAGTTTCAAAATGAAGTTTGAACGGATTCAGTCGATGGTGGACGAAATGAATCGCCTGCTGAAGGGAGAGGCATTGGAATGAAGCGGCTCGACTTGCGCGGCGCAACAAAAGAAGAACTTGTGCAACGCCTGACGAAACCTGCTTTTGATCAGGTTGCTGTGAGCGAGAGCGTTCGCGCCAGAATTCAGCAGACTTTTGGTGAAGATTTGTCACCGGCGCAATTGGTGGACCGGATTGTACAGGATGTGCGACTGCGCGGCGACAGTGCAGTACTGGAGTATACGGCGAAAATCGATGG
>CAZOJA010000401.1:0-2407 GCA_964579955.1 uncultured Veillonellaceae bacterium
TCAAAAATCAGTTCTTCGGCTGTCACTTTTTTCAAATCCAGGGCCGCAACCCCAGTGACGATTTTAAACGTTGACCCAGGTGGATACTCACCGGCAATCGCCCGGTTATCCATCGGATGAAACGGATTTTCATTGATTTCTTTCCAGTTCTTAGTTGAAATCCCGCCAATAAAGTGGTTGGGGTCAAAAGCAGGACGGCTGGCCATTGCCAACACTTCGCCTGTTTTCGGATTCAGAACAACCACGGCGCCGGCCTGGGCTTTTTTGTGGCGCGTTTGGGTCTGCAGATAGCGCAATTGCTCGTCCAACGCATCTTCCGCAGCTTTTTGCAACCGGTAATCCAGCGTCAATACCAGATTATTTCCCGGAATCGGATCCTTCTTGGTCAACACCTGGACCATCCGGCCGGCTACATCGACTTCGACCTGACTACCGCCGTCAGCACCTTTTAATTGCTTGTCATAACGTCGTTCCAACCCCGATTGCCCGATCAGATCGCCTGCACGATAGCCTTGCGGCCCCAGCGTAGTCAATTCTGTTTCTGAGATTTCACTGACGTAACCAAAAATATGTACACCCATTTTATTGTGGCTATAGCTGCGAACCGGCAGCACTTCCACTACGACCCCCGGTAAATCAGCTTTCATTTCTTCAATTTTCGCCACGATATTCTGGTTGACATCAATCTTCAATCGCACCGGTTCGAACGAGCTTTTGCTTTTCGCCAAACGATCGGCAATTTCTTTAGTATCCATACCCAAAATCATCGCTGTCTTTGCAATCACATCAGGCGAAACCGCTTTGTTTCCCGGCAAAATGGATACAGCAAAACCGGGACGGCTGGTCACCATCAATACCCCGTTCCGGTCGTATAAATCACCACGCGGCGCCACAACATTGACTTGTCTGGTTCTGTTCCCTTCCGCCAGACGTTGATACTCCTGCCCCTTCAACAACTGAAGGAATGCCAGGCGGCCGACCAGCGCAACAAAGATCAGGACCAAAACCAGAGACAAGATATTGAGTCGTTGATCCATATTCTTTAATCGCATTGCATACTAGCTCCACTATTTATTTGATCGATCACGCATCAAGAACGTGATCAGAAAATGCACCGGTACAGCCAGTAAAATATGATAGGCGGTCGCTGGTACCAGTTGCAAAAACAGCGCCGGAATTTGGCGCTCCAGTCCATACGCCAGCAAAAAAACTGCGGCTATAACGGCAACGCCGACCGTACTGACAGCCACTGCCAATAATGGCAACAACAAACTGCCTTTGTTAACCTTTCGCTCATATAGACCAACAAGTAGTCCGAGCATCATTTTGGTTAATGTGTTATAACCAAATGGCCCGACTGACAACAAATCCTGTAGCAAACCGCCAAAAACACCGCACAGTACCCCAAATTCTTTGCCTGCCGCCAACGCAACAGACACCACAACAACCAACACCAGATCCGGCCTGACGCCGCCAATCGAAAGAACAGGAATAACGGTGGACTGCAGCGACACGGACATTGCCATGACAACAAATAGAATCAGTGCTTTCATGGAGTTGCCGGAGTCCTCTCGCCGGTGATCACAAAAACTTCTTCAATCCGGCTAAAATCAACGGCAGGGCGAATCAGTGCATGTTTCATCAAACCACCGTCATCATCCAGCACGTCAAAAACTTCACCAATCAGCAAGCCCTTGGGATAAATCCCACCCAAGCCTGAAGTCATGATCTTGTCACCTTTGATCACGTCGCCATCGCGGGTTAAGTTTTTCATCCGCAAACTGGAGAGCTGCGCCGGATTGCCTTCAACAACCCCTACTGCTCTGGATTGCGGCCTTTGAATCATTGCCGATGCAGATGAGCCAGTATCCAGCAACAAGCGAACTTTTGCCGTTCCACCGTAAGTCTCCATCACATGGCCGACCAGTCCCTGGGTTGATACAACCGGCATATTCACCCGCACGCCGTCGTTCGTACCCCGGTTGATCAAGATACTATAACTGAATGTTCCCGGGTCCCGGGCAATCACCGTAGCCGCCTTCATTTGCAATGAAACAGACTTGCTGCGGAAATCCAGCATCGCTTGCAGTCTTTCATTTTCTGCCGCTTTTTCGGTAAGCTGGAATACGACTTGCCTCAGCTCGTGATTTTCGGAACGCAACGCCTGATTTTCGCGAAATACGGTAGCAACATCGCGGGTAAATTCTCCGCCATGACGCAATCCATTCGCCACGCCGGAGAATACAAAATCAAACGGCATCATAACCGTAGCCGCCAAATTCGCCATCAACGGATAACGAGTCTGAACCCGCGCCGCGGAAACCGCCAGCAAAAAAACGGTAATAAAGGCCACGCAAAGCACGACCGTTTTTTTGTCAAACCAGCGCACGATGAGCTTCTCCTTTAA
>CAZOJA010000402.1:0-2404 GCA_964579955.1 uncultured Veillonellaceae bacterium
AAATAATAATAAAATGTTCCCTGCGCCACACCGTTCGATTTTACGATATCACTGACTGCCGTTTCGTGATAGCCGCGCACATAGAATAATTCTTCCGCCGCATCCAGAATTTCCGTCATTCGCACCTGAGGATCTTTTGTAATTCTTACCATATTTATTCCTCCGACTGATTTCAGTCATATAATACTGAAAAAATTATACTTTGTCAAGGTATATAATGTCCCAGATCAAGAAGATTGAGCCAAAATCGGCATAACCAATTGATTCCCATGCCGTGAAAGTGAAGTTATTTACTTGACAAAACAATTGAAAATTCGCCTTCAGCCACCACTTCATCGTTAACAAAAGACCGTGCCCGAATTTTTCCTATTGTTCCATGAAATTGCAAGACTTCAGTAACGATCCGCAATTGATCACCGGGAATCACCGGCTTGCGAAATCTTACTTTATCAACTCCTACTAAGAAAGCTAATTCTCCCAAGTTTTCCGAACGTAGCATAGTTAGCCCTCCTACCTGGACCATAGATTCTAAAATGAGCACTCCAGGCATAACGGGGTTGGTGGGAAAATGTCCAATAAACGGCCATTCATTCATCGTCACATTTTTTATCCCTACCGCACTCTTTAACGGCTTCAATTCGAGAATCCTGTCCACAAACAGAAACGGATGCCGATGCGGTAATAATTTCTGAATTTCTACGATTGATAACATGTGATATCATCGCCTCCTAGTGCAGTCACATTCATAGTTGAAACTTTCGGGTCAACCACAAAAAAACTGAAGAAAATCCGAGCGCCCTACATCTAATGACTGAAGAGATACGGACTGCCTTCTATGCTATAAGAACTGACAAAATTGACTTCTTTACAATATTTTCAGTGGCCATTTTTACCCGCATTTTCTGCATCGTTTCACATAATTCAGGTATACCCAACCCGTCAGCATGGATATCGCAACTACACCCACCAGTCGCTGTATATTTTCATGAAAGGTCACGATGTCATGTCCGGCCAATATAGCAACTGCTATCGAAAAAATCTTTCCGACACAGGTGGCGATGAAAAAATCACAAAATGAAACAGAGCTAAGCGCACCGGCCGCTGTCAGAACTCCTGACGGCATGAACGGAAACATACGTCCCGCCAGAATCAGGCCCACCCCATTGCGGCTGCTAAATTCTTCGACTTTTTCTGCATATCCGCTTTTCGCCAGCAATTTTCGTGCCGAGTCCTGGAAAAGATGTCGCATCGCAAAAAAACCCAACGCCGCACCCAGGCATTCCCCCGCCCAGGATATCAAGATTCCCGGAACAATCCCAAAAAGAAATCCATTGGCGACAATCAAAAATATGTTCGGCAAAAAACCCAGCATATTAATAATGGTCAGCAGCAATAAACTGACCCATGCGGCCTTGACGCCAAAGGAACGCAGATATTCGACCGTTCCCTGTATGTCTCCCCTGACTGATAATGAAAACGCTCTCGGAAAAAATGCTGGGTCCATCCAATAGATGCCAAGCCCGATTAAAATCAAGGCAGTTGACAGCGCAATTTTATACCATAAATATGATATTTCTTTACTGCCCCCTGAAAATTCCCATCCATTACTGCTATTATGCTGAGCCGGCCGGGATGTTTTCACCATCAATCATTCAGTCCTTCACGCTGGGTTTTCTGTCTTCCATGGGTCCTGATGCAACATTCCTGGGCATCGCCACCAATATTAACCTTTAGCCATATCCAAATTGCCTGTTTTGTTAAAATCTTTTTCCCATGCTTTTTCAGCATATGGCTTAAAGTCTTCAGCAAGCTGATCCAACTGCTGCATGAATTTCGGATCACTGGTCATTTGCCTGGCGCTGTCATCAGTCGGATACGCTCCGGTTTCTTGTACTATTTCCCGTATCTTGCCAGGATTATCAATCATCATGCACGGTAGTAACAGGTTATCATTATAGGGCTGTTTATGTCTCAACATTTTAAAAAAAGGCGATCTAAACACATCAAGGAGAGACTTACCCTTAAGATTATTGCAGGCAAAATGTGCAAATATACAGGGCTCAACATCTTCCCGGGAATTTATATGGCAATAATATTTGCCTGCAATGCAGCCGCCAACATAAGGCGCATCATTAAAGAAATCTATTGCAAAATATGGTTTTTCAGTTCGAATATGTCTTACCCTTCTCCCAAGCTCAATTCTCTGTTCAGGAGTAAGCATCATGTTGACATCAGGCTCTTTTCCGACAGGCATATATATAAAATACCAGCTTAACTTCGATCCCTTCTCAGTTAACATATCAATAAATTCATCAGAGCTTACTATGTCCATATTACTTCTTGTGGCAGCAGAAGAAACACCAAAAAACACTCCTCTTTCTCTTAACAAATCCATTGATTGCAT
>CAZOJA010000403.1:0-2404 GCA_964579955.1 uncultured Veillonellaceae bacterium
CCGTGTCACTGGCAAATGCTACGATCACTTCCGTATAAAGATCTTTCACCGCATCGGTATCATTGGTTACCCGGGTGACCATGCGACCGACCGGCTGTGCTTCCAGTTGGTCGATGCGCTGATGCAAGATATGACGAAAAACTTTTTCCCGCACGGTCAGTATCACACGCTGTCCTGCTTTTTGCAGCACCAGGTTCTCATAATAGGAAAGCGTCAGGCTGGCCAGAATCGTGGCCAGATATAACAGAAACAGATTCTCCAGCCCTGAAAAGTCTTTTGCCGCAATGAATTGATCGATGGCGATCTTCATCAAATAGGGACGAGCCAGGTCGGCCGCAGCGTCGGCAAGCATCAGGACAAAGGCCGCAGCCAGCAGCGATTGCACCGGACGGGCCAGTTGCCACAACGATTTCAGCAATGCCTTGTCTACGGCCAAATTGCGCGGCGACGTCGTTTCATAGTCGCGACCCCGGTAATACATGCTCATGACCCATCCCCCAGGGCCAGTTGCTGTTCATAAAGTTTATAATACAGCCCACGCCTGGCGATCAATTCCTGATGCGTCCCCTGCTCACAAATCCGTCCGGCGTCAAACACCAGGATGATCCTGGCATGTTCAACGGCTGCCACCCGTTGCGATACAATCAGGGTCGTCCGCCCCGCCTCCAGCTCACGCAGATTTTCCACCAATCGGCTCTGGGTGCGGTAATCAAGGGAGGCAAATACATCGTCGAGCAACAGAATCGCCGGGTTGCGAATGAGCGCCCTGGCAATCGCCACCCTTTGCCGCTGCCCGCCTGAAAGCCGGACCCCTTTTTCGCCCAACAACGTGCCAAACCCCTCGGTCCTGGCATCGATATCCGCCTGAACTACCGCTTGGGCGGCTGCCAGTTCAAATTCACCACGTAGGTACTCACCGCCGAAGGCGATGTTCTCGGCCACCGTCATCGAAAACAAGGCGGCTTCCTGAGGAACATAGCCCATGGCGGCGCGCAACCGCGAAAAATCATGATGGTTAAGGTCGATCCCATCAAGAAAAACCGTTCCATCCGGCACAGGGTACAAACGAAGCAGCAACCGTAGCAATGTCGTCTTGCCGGAGCCGGTTCTCCCGACAATCCCCACGGTTGCCCCGGCTGGGATATGGATCGAGATGTCGCTCAGACTCGCTGTTGCTGCTTGCGGGTAACGAAACGTCAGGTTTCTGATTTCGATAGCCCCAGTGGGAGAATTGGCGAAGGACTCTGTTGATGCAGGCTTGATGGTTTCATAAGCGTCGATGGACAAAAACTCGTTGATCCTCTTGTAGGAAGCCCGGCCCCGCTGTACTGTGTTGATCAGATAACCCAGGCCCATCACCGGCCAGATAATCAGCCCCAGATAACCGGTAAACGCCGTCAGTTCCCCCACAGTCAGAGAATCCTGAATGATCATCCTGCCGCCGATAAACAAGGCGATCGCATAACAAAAAAGCGGCGCGACATGAGTGACCGGACTATAAACCGCCTGAATTTTTGCCAGCGACAAATTGGCGGCCATATTATCATGGTTAACAGCCGCAAATCGTTTAATGAACTGTGGTTCGGCGCCGAACGCCTTCACGACCTTTACGCCGCCGAACAGCTCCTGGGCAAATTCCGTCAACTCGCCAAATTGCTCCTGCACTTTGCGAAACCGGGCATGTACTATCCGCCCCAGCCATGCTGTTCCGACGAACACAAACGGCAGCGGCGACACAGACAGGAGCGTAAGCACCGGATCGATACTGCGAAACATGACTACAAAGGATGCCAGACCCATAATGCCAGCATCCACCAACAGCATGATTCCCAGACCGACGGCAACCCGGACGGACGTCACGTCGTTGACCGTCAGCGCCATGATTTTCCCCGGACCGGTTTCATCATAAATGCTCAGCGGCACCAGTAACGAATGCGTAAAGATCTTTTCACGCAGATGATGCTCAAGACGCCGGGTGGTTCCCATGATGCATTCGCGATACAGATAGCGCAGGATCGCCATCGAAATGGCGACAGTGCCGATCAGTATAATACTGGAGCCGACCTCGCCGGTTCCCTGCCATAGACTGTCCACAGCCTGGCCGACCGCATGCGGAATCAACAGCGACAACAAGTCGGTCACAATCAAAAAAATTATTCCCAGAACGTAGATGGGCCAATGTTTGGCAAAAAACTCTTTCACTATCATGAAATATTAATATTCCGCGGCGACCGTGACGATTCCTGCCTTTGCCGTCTGCAACAGATAGACCAGCCCATGCAAAAGCGGCCAAACGGCCGCTTTTGCATGGGGAATATAAGGAGGGGTATATAATCTCAGATATCGAGTAGGTTACGTTTGTAGATTTCATACAGGGCTTCCAACTCACCCATTTTGGCTGTCA
>CAZOJA010000404.1:0-2395 GCA_964579955.1 uncultured Veillonellaceae bacterium
AATGTACCCGGGTAAATTGTCGTCGTTCGTCCGACATCGGCAACCCTCCCGTTTCTAAGATCATTCTGTCTACAGGTCGCAATAGCAGGCCACGTTGTTCTTGCCGCTGAACTTCACCCGGTACATCGCACGATCCGCCAGGTCGATCAAGGCCTGGGGGTCCTCGGAATCTTCCGGATACATGCTGAAACCGATGCTGGCCGAAATTGTCAGGCTCACGTTTTGCAGGGAATACGGTTGCAACAAGGTTTGCCTTATTTTTTCCGCCACTTCACGCACATTGTTTGCGGTCGTGATATTCGTCAAGATGATAGCGAACTCATCACCGCCAAAACGTGCGACCGTATCGGAGCTGCGCACACATTCCTTCAATCTGCCGGCAACTTGTTTCAGCAACAAATCGCCCTGTGAATGACCATAAGTATCGTTGACCGATTTGAAAGCATCCAGATCCAAAAACAACACGCTGACCAGCTTCTGATTGCGGTCGGCCTGCTTCATGTCATGACGCAATTGAATCATGAACATCGCCCGGTTGTATACGCCGGTAAGATGGTCGTAATACGCCTGTTTTCGCATCGATTCGCCCTGGGTCCGCGCCTGCTCGAAATCGGCGCCCAGATCGCGGATCAGGTGTTTCAGATGAAATACGCGTTCAAAATGATCGCTGATATCGGTGATCTGCAACAGGACATAGTACTGGCCGGAATATTCCAGTCGCTTGACCTGCAGATTTTGCCGGCAACGGTATTGTCGCAGCGGATCTTCCGGCAAAATGAACGCCGAATGGATCATGCCGGAACAAAACCGGACCTGGCCACGCTCCAGGCAGTCTCGCAGAATCACCTGATAACGGGGTTCGGCAAAACGCGGAAACACCTCGTCAATCCTTCTGCCGCAGAGGTCCTCGCACTCCTTGTCAGCCAGCGCCTTGAGCGCCTGGTTGGATTTTACGATGCATAGCGCAGAATCCAGCACCAGCAGTCCAATATTAATCCTGTCCAGCACCAGTTCAGCCAGCATAATCGGCAAAGTCCTCTGTCATGGCATTGATTTTTTCCAACAGCAGACTGATCGAGTTCATGCTGAACGCAATCAGGATAAATCCCTGCACCGACGCGGCCTCCAGGAACAGTTCGGTCTTCAGCAGCAGGATATTCTGCTGGCTGGCCAGAAACTGCCGTTGTTCGTTGTCCGGGGCAAACAGCATCTCGATTTCCGGCACCGAATATTCCAGACAGGTGTCCAGCAGTTCGCCAAAGCCACCCATGATCGAGTTTAGAATCACATTGGCGACTTCCTTCAACACGTCGAAATCGGTGTCCAACAGGTCGCGCGCCGCCGAAAACGAGGTGCTCAACTCCAGCTCGCCCAGGCAGGCATTGACCAGCGCTTTGGCCTGCGCAGCCGGAAACATCAGGAACGTCTTGCCGTGCAATCCCTGCGAAAACCGCAGCGACGACGACACGATATGCCCCTGCGACCATATATCGTCGGCAACCCTTGGATCGAGCGCGATGTCGTCACCGGCAAGCAGCAACACCTGCGGCACGTTCAGCCGGGCCGCCGTCGTGCGCACGATGCCGACGATCTCCTCGAAGGTCGCGTGCTCGTAGTCGATGGCGTCCATCTTGTTCACCGCCACGACGACGGTCTTCACACCCATCAGCGCCACGATGGTGAGATGGCGGTGCGTCTGCGTGCGAACACCGCGAGCGGGCAAGCGGTCGCGTTCGCCTGGCTCGTTGGGCGCAGCGTGGAGCCGTGGCGCTGCTGATCGCCGCCGTCCCGGTTGCCTGCGTCAACGCGCCCCCCAGCACCGAATCGGCTGACGCCTCGTGCCGCCGCGTCATCCACGCCGACGTGGTCGCCATCGAGCAGGCCTACGTGCTCAATCGCCACGCCGCCTTCGTGCCCGCCGGCATGCTGTATGCCCTGCGCCACGACGTGGTGCCGCTGGATGCGGCGCGCCCGCTCGGCCCCGGCAACGCCATGCTGCGGCCCGACAAGCGCCCGCGCCCGCTGGTGCTGCGCGTCAACGAAGGCGACTGCCTGCAGGTGGCGTTCGAGAACCTGCTCGATCCGCAGTGGGAAGAAGAGGGCGGTCTGCCCCCGGGCATGGGCGGACGCCTGCCCGCGCACGTCGAGGCCAGCGCGGGCGAGCCCACTTCGCGCGCGCTGGTGCGCGCCAGCAAGGTCAGCGTGGACAAGCCGCGCACGCGCGCCGCCTCGCTGCACATCACCGGCCTGGAGCTGGCGCCGCTCGGCGCCTTGCAATGCCCGCTGAACGCCGCTTGCGGTGGCGACGGCAGCAACGTCGGTCTGCCGGCGCAGCAGGGTGTGGTGTTCAACCCGTTCACGCCGCAGTCGGTGCGCGATGGCTTCCTGGGCTCGC
>CAZOJA010000405.1:0-2394 GCA_964579955.1 uncultured Veillonellaceae bacterium
ACAGACATTAAATCCATCGGCTATGATGAACCAACCCGCACGTTGGAAATCGAATTTCTCGATTCCAGCGTTCGTCAATACGAAAATGTTCCGAGAATCGCCCATCTTGCCCTGATGACCGCTCCAGCCAAAGGACTTCATTACCTTACCGAGATCAAAAACGTCTATCCTGGCAAAGCAATTAGGTAATATCTTGCTCCTGGCATTGATGTTCCTGTTCTTCTTCGCGTAGTTACTGCTCAGCCTATATCTGCATATTTCGCTGTTGTATCCGCTGTTACTGGGACTGGTCGGTTTTGTGCTGATCGCTCGGTTACGCGGTCATTCTTTTATATCCCTTTCCAGAATGATGCTGCAAGGTTCGCGACAAACGCTGATCGTGATCCGCATTTTCGTTTTGATCGGCGCGATCACTGCCGTTTGGCGGGCTTGCGGCACGATTACCTACATCGTCTACCACTGCATTGCCCTATGGTGCTGGCCCGCAGCGGCCAAGTCAATATCGATGTCGCAGCCGGTGCAATTATTGCCGGAGCCTATTTCGGCGACCGTTGCTCGCCGATGTCCTCGAATGCCAATTGGGTTGCCGCGCTGACCCAGCCCCAGCTGAAGCTGATTGTCCTGTTCGCCGGCACGGGATTGCTGGCCGATATCGAGCAGATCTGCGAGACGCTCAGTCACAAAATGGGAGCTTTGCAACCAAACCTTGGCCGTCATGTTGACGTATCAGCTGATGCGGCGGGTTTATGAAAAAAATGCCAGGGCAATTATTGCCTGGCGCTGGACTTGGAAAACAGTGTGATCATGATCGCCGCCCTGATTCCCTGGAATATCGCCGGAGCGGTTCCTGCCGCCGCATTGTCGACTGGCGCCGGTTTCATCCCTTATGCACTATACCTGTATCTCGTTCCGCTGAGCTATTTTTTCTGCCATAAAGTTAACATCAAGGAAACAGTTAGACTGCTCTTGCTTTAATCCTGCGGAGTTATCTAAAAGGTGCAATCCGCAGTTTATAGGCATTGCCGATTTTTTCAACCAGAGTAATCTCCAGGTTGTTTTTTTCATCAACGAACCGGGCCGCTCCTGGCAAATCATACGCCGCGCCCTGCAAATAAGGAACCTCTGGTCTTGCATTCATCAATTTGACCGGTGTTTTTCCCTGTCGGCATTCCGCCACCCGCTCGTCGGCAAATAAAATCAGCACGCCATGACCGGGCAGATGCGGATCAAACATGCCAAGCGGTTGACGATTCTCAATCAGATAATACGTGGATTCCGTCAAAGGAATTTTGATTGCCAAGGTTTCCGCACCACCCTCTTCGAGCGGTAAAAGAACTACTTCGCTTTTTTGCCGGGAATCAATCAGCTTGACTTTTTCCGGTGCAAGCCAGCCCAGCCTGATTTTCGTCCAAGAAGAAATCCCTGGCGGCGGCAACTGGCTTTTATAGAAATGACAAGATAGCGGGTCCCAGTATCCCATGTTGATCAATGCGGCTGCAAAACCGCTGTCCCGTGTGGGATGCCTGGCCTGAATATCATGATCGTACAGACAAGGCGCCACTCTTTTTCCATCGCGGACTCCACCCCACACATGGGCGATATCATGAAACAATGTTCCCAAATGCGCCTGGGCAGTAAAGATTGCCACGCCCCCCGGCAACTCCTGACCACTTTTCGTCTTGAATTTTATGTCTTGATGCCAGCCCAACATGCCGGGATAACCGCACAAACCGACCATGCCGTATTCACGGAACTGCGCCCCCAAAAACAGGACCACATACGAATAGCGTGAAAAATCATTACTGCTGTCAGCCGCATCAATCGCATCCTGAATCAGCTTTACGATTCTGCTTTTGTCCACTTCCAGATTTGCCGGTGAAATGGCATAGCTTTTTATCGACTGCGGTAGTCGATACCAACCGGCAAGGTCAACACTAGCACCAACCTTTCCGTAAGACATCTCACGCACATAGAAATCCAATTTGTTGAAGCGTTCCCTGACCATGTGCTGGTTGATCGGTAAAGCGACGTCGGGAAACTCCAGCATTATGACCAGTCCCTTGCGGATTTCCAAAGCGGATTCTCCATCGGGGCTCTTCTGCGCCTCGGCAACAGAAAAACCCGCGCCAGTAAAAAAAGCAGCCAACATGCCCAGCAGTCCGGTTACCAGCCACTTGCGCCAAAACCCGCTCATCAGCATCGCTTCCTCCGCAGTTTGTTTCTCTACGCTCACACTACCGGAAAGTCAATACCCTGTCCTTTGCGGGTAATCTCCACCGTTGTCAGACCCGTCCCGGCGACTTTTTCCTTAAAGGCCCCGGTAGCGGAGTAATCGGCGCCGAAATGCATCGGCACCAGCAGCTTCGGCTGCATTTTTTTTGCAAAGTACTCGGC
>CAZOJA010000406.1:0-2392 GCA_964579955.1 uncultured Veillonellaceae bacterium
CGTTGATATGGCCAGGAATGATCGGATAAGGCACGCCGGCCAGACGGCCATGATAAAGGTGCACATCTGTGCCACAGACTTCGCTGAAGATTGTTTCCAACAGTGCGGCTCCCGGCTCTAATACCGGTTCCGGCAAGGATTGGACACCAATCGGTGTCAGAGGTTTTTCCAAAATAGCGGCTCGAATCATGCAAAACACTCCCGTCTCATTCATTGAATAAAAACTTCCCCGTTCAAGCGGTAAAATCCTGCCGATAAAAGTGATTTAATCACGGTAACGTAACCGGATTTTTACAATACGTTAACTTCGCGTAATATGCTGTTAACCGAAACTCAATTTGGCGTCGCTATAATGAAAGCATAAAGGGTTGCGGAGGTGAAGCATGCAGAGGTTAGCGCACCTGTTGTTGGTTACGGCATCGCCATTTCAGAGGTTTATCGATAAGCCGCCATTGACTCATTCCTTCTGCAATGCACAGGCGGTTGACATTTTAGCCCGCGAGGCGTTTTTACCTTGTGCAGGTTTTTTTAGCACATACATCAAGGAGATTAATCAAGGCGGTTTTTGGGCCGACAGCCAGTGGAAAAACATTGACCACTACCTCGAAACAAAGACGGGACGAGGTATTTGGCCTTTTGGCAATGCACTGGATACCTTTCAACAATATTTTAGCCGCGCCATAAAAGAAGCGCGTCAGGGAAACCGCTGCAAGGCGGCTTTCTTTTTGGGAGCGGCTTCGCATCTGGTTCAGGACATGTGTGTGCCGCACCATGCAAGGGGACGGATGTTTAGCGGTCACCAGGACTACGAAATATGGGCGATGAAACATTACAAGCAGTTTGCTGTGGAGAATTTGGGCGTCTATCTGCAAGGCAGCAAGGTCGCTGATTTTATTCTGAAAAATTCACGTACCAGCGCCGAATTGCTCGATGCAGTGGATACGGACAAAGGCAATGCCGACTATGATGCAGTTACGCGCGTTACATTGCCGCTGGCCCAGCGGTCAACCGCCGGCCTGTTCGAACATTTTCACCGGTTGGCGCTCAACCCGCTTACTATTGTGAATGTCCCTCTGGCAAACGGCGCAGCCATCGTCGCCTGAGCCCCTCCTCGGGTGCGATGGCTTTTATATAAAAACAAACGGCTGGGAATTTCCCAGCCGTTTGTTTTTATTCTGCCGAAGGGGTGCTGGTTCTTATGCGGGTAAATCTCTTGCCCATTGCATCTTCTCCAGAATGACCCCGGCGATCCGGGTTGCTCCGTCTTCGACTCGATCTTGCTGCCGGTCCGCATTTGAGTCATTGCCCAGCGAATCCAGCGCCTTGATCAGTGAAATCGAATCCGGTGCGAACAACCCGTAGCGATTTTTTGAAACATAATCGATATTGCCGGTTTCCTGTAATCCGACGGCGCCAGTTACGACCAGCGGACGCTGCAGCGCCCGGGCTTCCATGATCGTACCAGGTCCAGCTTTGGTTGCGACAACATCAGCAGCCAGCATCAATCGTTCCATATTGTGCACGAAACCGAAAACATGCGTCTGCGGTGGTGCGGCCGGACGATTTTTTAAACTGGCGAACAATTCGCGGTTATTGCCGGTCACTACCAGTGACTGCCAGTCGGGGCGCTGCGCTTCGATACTTTCAACAAAATCCTTGATTTTCCCGCCGCCAGCACCGCCACTTGTCAGTAACACGGTTTTTTTGTGCGGATCGATGGCCAGTTTGTCGCGAATCGCTCTTTGGTTGTCCTGGCTGTCAAAGAATTTCGGATGCACCGGGAATCCGGTATAGATCAGCTTGTGGGCCGGTAATCCATGATTCAACAGTGCTTGATGGGCTTCCCAGGTCGGAACCAGATAAAGATCTGACTCGTTGTAGGCCCAGGAAGCGTGAATCGTGGCCAGATCGGTAACGACGGTAATCAAGGGGAATTGAGCCCGCATTTCCCGCCGGGCGATGCACATCAGGCGAAGCACCAGCGGGTGGGCGACAACGACGAGATCAGGGCGACTGGTTCGAATCACTTGTTTGATATTTTCTCTAGCTCTGGCATAAACCAATTTGGAAAGCAGATCGATACGCTGCGGTTCATTCGTGAAACGGAAAAATAAATCGTGCAGCCAGACTTGACGGGTGGAGCAATAACCGTAGATTTCAGGAGCGCTTCTTACTAAAGGCACGGCAGTTTCGCGCAATAAGTCGGTAATGGAACACCTGGCCCTGTCGCCGTCCAATCGACGAACCGCTTCAATCATCGCATCCGCTGCGCTGCGATGTCCGCCGCCTGTATCGGATATTACGAACAGAATATTGCCATATGCCACACTATACCCCTCCCATGATTTCTGCTTATGCAGGCTTTGAGTATATTGTGTCATATTGCCGGCGG
>CAZOJA010000407.1:0-2385 GCA_964579955.1 uncultured Veillonellaceae bacterium
CCTTCGCAAAACTTCCAGATTTTTATTCTACTCCTTCAGCGGCAAAAAGGCAAAATGAAACGGCCTGCTTCGCCACAAAAATTGGCGCTGCCAGACCGTCTGCATTTATTAAAATCAAAGGATGGGCCAGATTCGACTACGCTTTCGCCGCCGACTGCTGATGCGCCGAAGCGCGCAGAATTCCCCGCCAGCGTTCCAGCTTCGCCGCGCACAGCCGCACGATCAGGATCAGTTCCTCCACGTTGATCGGCTTCAGGATGAAGTCGGCCGCGCCGTGTTCGAGCGCCGACAGCGTGCGGCTCATACTTACGCCGCCGGTCATGATCACCACCTGAATCAGCGGGTCGCGCTTTCGCAAATCTTCCAGCAGCGCCAGTCCGTCCTTGTCCGGCATCATGATGTCGGTGATGACAACATGATATTTCTGCTTGTTGATCAGCCCCATCGCCACGGCAGCCGAATTGGCCGTATCAACTTGATAATTCTCCGCTTCCAGTACCTTCTTCAGCAACAACGTCGTTGAAACATCATCATCCACAACCAACACTCGGTTTTCCGACAATGCCGATTTCTGCGTCATATTGCTTCCCCCTCCGTTACAGACTGTCGAGAACCTTGCGGATGCGTTCATTGTCAAACGGCTTGACAATGAAGTCGCGCGCACCGGCCCGGATAGAATCCAGCACGAATTCCTGGCTGCCCATCGCCGAAACCATCACAACTGTCGCCTGCGGGTCGATTTTCTTAATTTCTTTTAGCGCATCGAGGCCGTTCATATCCGGCATGGTGATGTCCATCAACACCACCTCCGGCTTCAGGCTTCGATATTGCTCAATCGCAATTTTTCCCGTACTGGCTTCACCGATGACTTCATGCCCGAACTCCGTCAGAAGCGCTTTCAATTTCAGCCGCATAAAGGTCGCATCATCGACCAGCATCACTTTTTTGCCCATTTCGCTACCTCTCCCTTTCTTTGTTCCCCAGCCACTTGCTTTCCACCACGGCCCGATAAACCGATGGGTAGATTTGGCCGCCCGCTTCGCCCCGAACCGCCTCCAGGGCGTTCTGGTGACGATGCCGGTACTCGCCTTGCGCAATCAGCACCATGACAAGGTTTCTGCCTTGCACCCATTCCTGCGTCGCCAGCAGGGCTTCCAACTCCGCCGACTCCAATACAGGCATCCGCGACAGGTCAACGACCACGACCTTCGTCATCCCGCTTTTTGTGCGGGACTTGACCTCTTGCAAGAGGGTTTTTAGGCCTTCCGGTCCAGCTGGACACAGGTCGGAAAAATAAATCTTGTTGCGCAGTCCGGCGTATACCCAATCCCAAAGATGCTGCACCAAGCCGGTCATCAGCAGGATTTGCTCCGGCGTCGAACGCGGACCGGTCCAAAGCGCGCCCCCCTGCTGCAGCAAATCTAGCGCCCGCTCCCACTCCTGCCAGCCTCCCGGGAAACAACCGGAAGACGCGACATGTTGTTCACCCCAGTCAGCTATCTGCCGAATCAGGGACTCGATCTGTTTCAATGTGGTCGCCGGTTGATTGAACGCCGCATCCAGAAGGGCAATCGTGCCGCATAAGTCTTCCACGGCCTGATATGGCAAAATCCCCAGATGGAACAGGTTGCTGGATAGTTCCTGCAGGTATATCTCGTTGATATCGGCGGCATTGCAATGCCGGCGCAGCTCTTCGTCGCTCTGATTGGTCCGGACGATTGCCTCCAGGCCCAGAGATCCATTACCCGGCGCTGCCGTATACAGAATCGCGCCGCTCTCCTCCAGCCGCTGCCGAACCAGAAATTCTGTGATTTCCGGCATTGGCGCCGCCGAGTCGAAAACAAACAAGGCAAAGACGACTCTCTTTCCCTGCGGAGTACTCGGGGCAGCTAGCGGCAGCGGCGCTTCGGCCGGGGTGAGCACAATCGGCGAAACATGCTTCGGAGCTGCTTCAAGCGATTTTTCGTGGGCAGCAGCATTGCGCGCCGCCTTGAATGACGCTTTGGGTGACGCCAAATCCTCGGCCCGTTCCAGCAACTCTGCCTGCCGTGCTTCCAGTTCATCCGGCGTCTCGCCGCTGCGATACCGCTCGACTTGCTGTTCCATCAGCGTCATCGCATTGAGAATCAAATCGACGATATCCGCGTCGGCGACTCGCCGCCCGTTCCGCACATCATCGAGCAAGTCCTCCATCTTGTGGGCGAACGCCGCCAGCATATCGCAGCCGACTAGCTGCGCCCCGCCCTTGATGGTATGAAAGGTGCGGAAGACTTCCGGAATCGCCGACATGACCTGGGCAGATTTCTCGGTTTCGACCAGCAAGGTCGAAGCATTTTCCAGCATCTCAGCCGCTTCTTCAAAAAACATCAGGTCCAATTCGCTGAA
>CAZOJA010000408.1:0-2376 GCA_964579955.1 uncultured Veillonellaceae bacterium
GCGCCTACACCCTGGCGACAAAAGCGGGTCTTTCCGTATCGGCATCCATCGGGGCCACCGGGGTGGTGTTCCTGGCGATGGTTGCGTATCTTTGGTTCTACTCCCGCGGCGGGAGAAAAGCTACCGACCAGGGCGCGGCTCCAGAATAGTCAAGGAAGAGATAGGAAACAGGAGGAATTCGGTAATGAAAATGAAAAAAATGGTTCTCGTTGGTTTTCTCGCAGTATTTTTGAGTGTTCTGGGGATGTTCGCCACTGTGAACGCCGCTCCGGAAACAGGGGCATCTGCATCAACAAAATTCCACTTTGCCAGTAGAAGCGAGGTGATTGGGTATTGGAAAATGATCCAAATGCCGGAGGAAACCCGTCAGAAAATTAACCAAATTGACCCTTGGCCGCTGCCTTACCAATGGTTTATTTTTTATGACGATGGCCGTTATAATTCGGCACAGTCCAGTAGTGGCTCGCAGGTAACAGTGGGAGACTTGGACAGGTTTTTTTCCGGTAAAGAAAACAAATCCCGGTTTGAGTTTTTGGAAAATCACGGGTATTTTCGCATCACCCAACCGGGTGAAATTTCGCAATATTGGGCTATTACTGTTTGTGACGAAGCACTTGATTTTAGGGGCAGCCATTTTGAAGCCGGCGACCTGTTGATGATGCTTGTAAACAAAAACGGGGAACAGGTCTACTATCGTCATGTGCGGAGGATGTGACAAATATGGTAGTTGAAGCAACAAATTCAGCCCCCGAACCAATCAGCATGATGCCATACAGCGGTTTTTGGATTCGTTTGCTGGCTTTCATCATTGATTATGGCATTTTGGCTGTGGTCAATTACCTGATGAATCTGGGTTTGACTGCCATGGGAATTCGCGCTCAGCTCGTTCCTCTTGTTGTGGCCATTGCGTTAGGCTGGATGTACTTTGCGGTGTTTGAAGGCTCAAGCTGGATGGGAACGCCGGGAAAGAAAGCGCTGGGGCTGGTGGTTACCGATGAACAGGGGCGGCGCATCACGACTGGTACAGCTGTTTCCCGTGGTTTATTAAAAATTGTGCTGTCGAATCTGCCGGGTTTTGTGCTTTTGGTGGGTTACCTACTAGTGCGTGTCCTTGCAGCAGGGCAAGCCATGGGGTGGATTGCCCCGGTAAGCTTGCTGATATTGACGGGATGTGGCTGGATGATCTACAAAATTGCCGGTGATCCTCGCAAGCAGGGGGTCCATGATAAAATTACCCATACTCTGGTGCTGCGAAAGACAGCGTGAGGAAAGGACAACTTTTCACCACGTTTTAGGAGGTTTTTGCATGCGATTCAAATTCGCTGTCCTGCTCATCGCGATTTCGGTTTTCTGCCAAGCATCGATTGTATCCGCCTCTAAAGAAGATTTTCTCAAACTGTGCGTCGATGCAAAGAATAAGAAGACGTACTTGCAGGCGGTGACCTATTGCTCGCAGGCGCTCGCGGAAGATCCCGACTACGTCGACGCCCTGTTCTGGCGCGGCTATTCACGGATCGAACTCCGCGTTTTCGATCAGGCCATAGCGGACCTGACCCGCGTGATCGAACTTCAACCGGGCGACGTTGAAGCCTGGTCTCACCGCGCCGCCGCATACCGGCGCTCCGGCAGACCGCAGCAGGCGTTGCCTGATGCAAGCCAAGCCCTGTTAATCGACCCGGAGTATCCGGGAGGATATATGACAAGGGCGATGATCTGGCAAGACCTGGGGCGGCATCAAAGTGCGGTTGAAGACTATACGCAGGCAATCCGGCTCAAACCTCAGTTGGCCGAAGCATATTACAACCGGGGAAACAGCTTCGTTAACCTTGGGCTCCACCAGGAGGCGATCGAAGACTACACGCAAGCAGTCCGCATCAATCCACAGTTTGCGGATGCATATAACAATCGGGGTGTTGTTTTAGGAAACATCGGCCGCCATCAGGAAGCCCTGGAAAATTACACCCAGGCGATCCGCCTGAGCCCTCAGTACGCAGAAGCATACAACAACCGCGGAAACTCCCTCTATAAACTGGAACGTTATCAGGATGCCTTGGCCGAATTCGCACAGGCCATCCTGCTCAACCCGCAGTATGCGGTGGCTTATTATAACCGGGGAAATTCTCTCTTTAAGCTCGGCAGATACCAGGATGCGATTGTGGACTACACGCAGGCCATCCGGCTCAATCCCCGGTATGGGAGCGCATACAACAACCGCGGCATCACTTATCGGCAACTCGGCCGGTTGATCGAAGCAGAACGCGATTCCGCAATGGCGAAGTCGCTAAAGAACTGATGGTGAACGCTGGTCCGGCGGAAAACAAAAAAGTGCTTCAGTCCTTGTGAATCAAGGCTGAAGCACTTTTTGAGTTGGAGATT
>CAZOJA010000409.1:0-2375 GCA_964579955.1 uncultured Veillonellaceae bacterium
TTGCGGATTGTCAACAACAAGACGCCCGCCAACACTCTGCGGTGCATTAATTGTATTATTCTTTAAGGGTTGTGTTCCGTCCCTGGCTACTGCGGCTGCAGTAGATGAGCGAATGGTATTCACCACGGCTCACTCCTCTAAAGAAAACTAGACATATTTACCCTATATTAATTATATACTATGCGATTATTCTGTCAAATTTCATGCGATATAAACTCCTCTACTAGACAAGCATCAGCCTTCTTATCCGGCAGTAAGACCGCCATCAACGCTCCAGGCCGCACCGGTGACAAATGCAGCAGCATCCGATGCCAAAAACACGATCACCGCCGCCACTTCATCAGCGGTGGCAATCCTCCCCAACGGATACATGCCAGTCATTTCACTGCGATAACGCTCAGGGTCGGGTTCGGCAGCAATTTGTCGATCCAGCAAAGGCGTAGCCACGTCACCCGGGCAGACACAGTTCACCCGTACACCATGAGGAGCCAATTCCAGCGATAATGCCTTGGTAAACAAGTTCAAAGCCCCTTTGGATGCACAATAAGCCGTGCAAAATACATTGCCGTTCACTCCGGCGTCCGATGAGACGTTCACGACAGAACCACGGCTTTGTTTTAAATGCGGCGTTGCAGCTTGCGTCAACAAGAATGCACCTTTCATATTGATCGACATAATCCTGTCAAATTCGGTTTCTGAAGTGTCAAGCAGCGATTTTTCCAAGTATTCGCCGGCCGAGTTCACCAGTACGTCCAAGCGGCCAAACCGAGCAACCGTTTCTGCAACCACCCGGCCACAGTCAAGGATTTTCGACACATCGCCGGCAATAAAGACGGATTTTTGCCCTACCCCTGACAAGCTATCCACCGCCGTACTGCCGCGCTGAGCATTCCGCCCCAGCAGTACTACGCTAGCCCCGGATTCGACAAACTGCCGGGCTGCCGCCAAACCGATCCCGGAAGTTCCACCGCTGATCAGCACTACTTTCTCTGAAAAATCATGCTTCATCTCGTGCTATTCCCCTTTCCCGGCAGGGGCGCCATTCCATGCCGCCGTAAAAACTCCAGGGTCTGTTCATATATTTTCATTGAAGCCGCGCTGTCTTCCAACAAGTAATGACTGGCTCCGTCAAATAAATGCAGTTCCGCCTCGACACCGCTTTTACGCATACTTTCCGCCAGCAACCCGCTCTGTTGATAGGGAACAATTTCGTCCTGATAACTATGAAAAAGCAATGTTGCAGGCAAGTTTTCCCGCACATGATAGACCATGGAATGATGCAGATACCGTAATGGATCGCGACTGGGCAAGCCAAGGGCAATCAACGCCCGGTCAAGGCCGAATGGCGGCATAAACCCCTCTCGCTCAAATCGCCTGCGAAAATCAAACATATCTGTAGGCGGCCCAAGCAAAATCACTGCTTCCAATCCTGGATCACGCAACATCAACAGTTCAAGCAGCAATGCGCTGTAACTTCCGCCCAAAGCCGCGATTCTGCGGTTATCCAGTTCGGGTAATCCGCCGGCTTTGACTACGGTCATCAGTTGCTGCAATCCATCGACATCGCGGGTCAGGTCCAGACCATACGCCGGTCCAACCGCAAGCACTGCATAACCAGCTTGTGCCAGGCCAGTGCTGACACATTCCCAGGTATCAACCGGTCCCGGATAAACGGTCAACAATACCGGCAACGATCTGTTCAGGTTTTCCGTCGGTCGGTATAGATAAATCAATTCCGTAAAATCTTTTTGTTCAAATTTTAACGTTTCACGTCTGGCAGCGCCAGCAACCGGGCTCTTGCATACCAATTCCTGCGGGTCGGTCAGCGTGGGATTTCCAAGCTGCGGCAATAAGCGCGCTTTAGTTTTTGTCAAACTAAACGAGGCTTCCGAAACCATTTGGGGTCTGATGGTTATCCCTCGAAGAATGCCGCCGGACTGCACAGAATCATGGCCGGCAGCGCTGACGGCAACACGATAAAATCCAGCTGGGATTCCATCAATCCGGTACTTGCCGCCTTCATCCGTTAAACTGGTATGCGTGCTGCCATCCCACTCGGCGATCAACACCACCGCCTGAGCAATCGGCTTATTCCCGGCATCAGTAACATGTCCTGCCAGGCTGCCGGTTTTAATTCGCTGCGGTTCGCCGACCCGATTCCACCAACTGCGGACAATATGATATTCTACTGTATTCCGTGCCGGCCATATGCTTATATTGTCAGTTACGGCAAGCCAAAGTATCAACGCAAGCAATAATATTCCCAGTCCACGCCAGAATCGCCTCATTCCTGGTCACAACCCTCTCGCTTAAATCTACAAAATTTTATTGCTAGCTTGAATTTGACACAACTGTCGTGGAATCCTGCATTTGCC
>CAZOJA010000410.1:0-2373 GCA_964579955.1 uncultured Veillonellaceae bacterium
GGTGGAAAAATGCAATCGGTTTTTCCCGCAGAAAAAATTTACAACGTTCGCAACATAGGCCGGATGATTGTCTTATTCGGTTTGTTTCTTATTTGTGTCGTTTGGTTTGGATTGTTTACTAAAGTTGAATCAGAAAAAGAACTGGAAAAAAATAGTGCGATCAAGGAAACGAAAAATTTTGCCCGAACCTTTGAAGAACATACCCTGCGCACGATCCGCGGCGCCGACCAAGCGGTCTTGTTTTTAAAATCCGAATACGAACGGGAAGGCCGGGCAATCGATATTCCCGGCTATGTTAAGGAAGGGCGTTTTTCCAGTCAACCCTTTGTTTTGATGGGCGTGATTGACGAAAATGGTTTATTTGCCATCAGTAACCAAGTCCCGTTTGTTCCTTCCAATCTTAGTGACCGGGAACATTTTAGAGTGCATGTGGCTAAAGACAGCAAGCAATTGTTTATCAGCAAACCAGTGCTCGGACGGTCTTCAGGGAAATGGTCGATCCAGATGACGCGCCGGATCAATAAGCCGGATGGCAGTTTTGGCGGTGTTGTGGTTATTTCCGTTGATCCGTTTTATTTTACCGAGTTTTACAAAGAACTGGATCTTGGCCCCAACTCGTCCGTGACCTTGATTGGCGATGACCGAATTGTGCGGGCTAGACAGGCAGGGCAGAATAGTGAGGTTGGCCAGGATTTGCAAAATAGCGAGTTTTCGGCATTACTGGAAAAATCGCCGCATGGGAGTTTTATATCGCCCAGCTCTATAGACGGCGTCAAACGCATCTATAGTTATCGCAGCATGAAGGATTATCCGCTGGCCGTGGTGGTCGGGGTTGATGAGCAGGCTTATTATGAAGCGTTGAACCAACGGATTCAGGGCTATTATATGGTTGCGGGGCTCGTTACGGTTGCCATTCTGGTATTTATCCTGGGAATGCTGTATGCAATCCGGCGACAACAATCCGCAGAAATAGCGCTGAAAAATATGCTGGATAGTTTGGAAGAACAAGTAGCCGTGCGAACCAAAGAATTGAAGCGAAAAAACTTCGAACTGGAGTCGGCTTATAGTGAATTGCAAAATGCACAAAGCCAGGTGATTCACCAGGAAAAAATGGCTTCAATCGGCCAACTGGCAGCGGGTGTGGCGCATGAAATCAATAATCCGCTCGGATTTACAATCAGTAATTTCGAAACCCTAAAAAAATATATGACGAGATTTGTCGAAGTGTTATCGGCGTATCGGATGTTGCGCCATGAAGCGCTGACATTGAAAGAGACTGAATTGCAGCAAAAAGTTGAAGAAATTGTCATTCTTGAACGACGAAACAAAGTCGAGTATATCTTAAATGATATTGATACGCTTTTTTGCGAAACGCAGGATGGTTTGACCCGAGTCGGTGACATTGTAAAAGCGCTGCGGATGTTTTCACGCATTGATACGCAAGGGATACGTGACGAGTATGATTTGAACGAAGGCGTGCGAAATTCCTTGATTATTGCCAGAAATGAAATCAAATATATTGCGGAAATCAGGGAAGATCTAGCAGATATTCCGGCGGTCAGCGCGATTGGCGGCCAAATCAATCAGGTACTGCTCAATTTGATTTTAAACGCAGCGTACGCGATCAAAGAGAAGGGGCTTCAGGAATTGGGGCTGATAACGGTTCGTACCTATTCTGAAGCAGGCTGGGTGTGTTGTTCTGTACAGGACAATGGCAAAGGGATTCCGCTTGAGATTCAGAAAGATATCTTCAACCCGTTCTTTACGACAAAGCCGGTGGGGCAGGGAACCGGCCTGGGATTAAGCATATCTTATGACATCATTGTAAACAAACATCAGGGGAAGATTTTCTTCAACAGCATCGTAGGGGAAGGGACGACGTTTTTTATTCAACTGCCCGCAACGCCATAATGACAGGAAGCAGGTCGATAAACCCTTGCTTGTGTAATGGGAAATGGGGGTATCCGGAATGAAAATCCTGGTTGTCGACGATGAAAAGTTCAATCTGGTGATTGCCAAAGACCTGCTTGCTTCACTGGTAGAGGCTCATGAGATTATACTGTGCAGCGCGCCCGAGCCCGTAATGACAATACTGGCGGAGCAATCAGTCGGGGTCGTGTTGCTTGATATCATTATGCCGAAAATCGACGGGATTGCTGTTTTGAAGCAAATTCGGCAGCATACAGTCTATGATGATATTCAAATTGTCATGTTTACCGGAGTTTCTGACCTGGAAAGTTTTCGTCTCTGCTTTGAGAATGGCGCCAATGATTATATCAACAAACCGATCAATCCAACCGAGTTTACCGTCAGAATGCAGGCGGCGATCAAAGCGCGGAAAAACCTGCTGAAATTGAAGCAGGCGCAAGATTA
>CAZOJA010000411.1:0-2372 GCA_964579955.1 uncultured Veillonellaceae bacterium
CGGATTGTTGTTTGTAAGACTTGTACTTTCCATATCAAATTCAGCCCCTTTCCTACAACGTGTCATTTACTCGGTTTCTCAAACAGCGCCTGTGCAGAAAGTACCACTTGATAGAATACCGTCACAGCGTAAATTCGAAGGATTATTTTTAAAGGTCAATTGATATATTCGCAAGCCATGCACGATTTCCTGCAACAGGCGAATAATCACTTATTATATTACTGTTTTCGGGCAGAAGAACAGTGTGCTGAAACGCCAAAGGTCGATTGTTTAAAGGCTCTAACTCCTCCTATTGTTTGGGTGAGTTTTCGGTATGAATTTTCCTTTTCACATGCACTTTTTTGGCAGGATAATGTAAGCACTTCATGGAAATGCTTTTCTGGCAGTGAGCTTCATCATACTGCCAGCATATTACAACGGAGGTGATTTTATGAGAATTTCCCTGGTCGTCGCGTTGACTGCGTTATTGCTTTTGTCTCCTTGTTATTATTCCCAAGGGATGGCTTCTTCAATGGCGTCCGCCCCGAGTTCTTTGGTTTATCCTGGAGCTGTACCTCCTAAAAATCTTCCCAATCTTCCTCCCGACCAAAAACAGCCCAAGGAACTTCCTCCTTCGATCACTGTGACCACTCCGCATCCATCACTACCTAAACCCGAAAAAGTCTGCGCAAACTATAATTTTACTATTCGCTGGAGTTATTTAGGCAACATCGGCGGCGCTGTCAATATCAAACTCTCTTCCAAAACCATAGCGACAAACGTGCCGGTACAGGGAGGGCAGGGCTCTTATAGTTGGAAGGCGCTTGATTCATTCGCCTGGAAAGGAACCGAGATTCATACGGTGATCGTTGAGGCGGTCAACGGTGCTGCTGTCGGTACCGGAGGAAAAATCGAAGTTTACAGCAGTAAAACTCCGTGTGCCATGAAATAACAATCCAATTTCCGCAGCTATATAAAGCTGTCAGCTTGTACTTCGGACGAGGTGCAGGCTATTTCGTTGCACCTGGCGATTTGCAATTACTTGAACTGATCGAACAGTGAGGTTGAGATGCTACTGCCTGGCTGAGTGTGGAATGAGGATTCCTACCCGCATAAACGCAGTCGTTCGGCTACCTACTTCGATGTAACCAGCACAGGAATTAAGATTTGTTGAGGCGTTGGAACAGCGTTGTCAAATACCAAGATGTTTGTATATCCTTCGGAAAGAGCATTAATCTGGTAGTCGGAGCCGGTTGATAGTGTAAACATATAAGCGATTTTTTGATTGCGTGCAGCAAAATGATACGGTGGTTTTCCGCCCGCGATTTTGAAACCGATGCCGTAGCCGGCGGTGAGTTTCACCAAACTTGGCAGCCCTGCTTTCAGAGGGTCGTTATGTGTCTGAAATTGTCGAAACACTGGAGTCATCCCGGATGCAGAAACATTCCAGAAATACTTGACTCCATTCCGCAATACGTTGGGAGGCACTTGAAAAAATGGGTCGGAGATACCGCTGCGTTTCAGAACTACTTTTTCTTTTACACCCGGTGAGATATGTTCCGTAATAGTGATGCTGTATTGCGATTTACCTAAATGAGGCCATTCCAGCAAGGGGGTCAGCGTGGCAATCACGGGTTCTATAGTTCCAATTTCCTGAAAGGATCCTCCTGGGCGGGGTTCAGTCGCACTCGTGCGGAAATATAGGAGCGAATGGTTGGATGATTGCAGTTCGGGCTTTGCAGCCATGACGAACCAAGAATAAAGTCTGTCCGGTTGCAATACTCCGGCAGGTAGAACGTAGCCAGTACCTGTAATATCAGTCCTCCTATGAATCATCTTTTTCGGAACAGGGACTGAAATAATAGAACTTTCATCTAGTTCCATGATTATCACTTCGTATGCACCAACACCCGCAGCAGGAAACCAACCCAATGACGGGGAGAAAGTGAGTACTGGTGCACGTTTTGAATCGGGGCGTCCTTCTCCCGTAGGAGAAACTGTTATTGGAGAAGTGTAAGCGCTTTGATAAAAAAACAAAAGGCCGAGAAAGAAAGCCATCGCCAATTTTCGACTCATCTGCGGAACACTTCCTTGTGTTTGTTTTTGATTTCATCATAACATGTTGGTCTAAGGAGTCAATAATAACTGAATATTTCGACCCGAAGCGACATTGCCTAAACCGATTTTCGTTTTGACAAGCCCGGAAAAAGTCGAAAGGGCGACTGTCTGTCGTAGCGAGGCGTCAGCTGTCCGCCTTGCATAGAGACATAGTTTTCTACAAAATATAAGAAGCCATACCAATTACGGTAAGGCTTCTTCGTAAAAAAATGGGTGGATTTGAATGGTGGAGGCGAAGAATGCATATTTGAAACCACAATCAGACGAACACAGCT
>CAZOJA010000412.1:0-2368 GCA_964579955.1 uncultured Veillonellaceae bacterium
CGTTCGATTCGTTCTCCCGAAAGATTTTTTCAGGATGGGAGGTCAAGCCAGAAGAATAAATTCCTCCGACAATTGAAACTGGCTTGAACAACTCGGTATTCGACGTTGGGCGAGAGCCGCCAGGCTCAATTCCCAACCCCTGAGGTGAACAGGGAAATGCATCGCCCACAAGCCTCGGCCTGACAATCCGCAGCTTGCAAGAATGGGTGAAATGCGGGGTATCCGGAGTCCGACCGAGAAACTCCCCGTTAGCAGGCAAACCATGAGTAGCGAAAGCAAAGGTATGGTTGAACCGCCGTTATGCTGAACAAGCCCCGAACGCGGACCGATGGGCTTGGTCCAAAAATGGACAAGGATAGGTGCTGGCATCTGTCATAATGACCAGTATTCACTGCCATGAAACCCGGCGGATAGTACCACTCTAAAGTTTGCGCAAAACGAATACCGGGAACGAAGTAACTCCCTCGCAGTTCTCCCATCAGGAGCAGGTGTCCACCGAATACTGCGATGGAGCAGGATGGCCCAAGAAGCAAAGGCCGCCGGGAAATCTGGCGGATAGGCCGACGTGGGCCCGGATCTCTGGAAGGTAAACAGTGAAAAAGGAGTGCATAAGTCATGAGCACGGCAACCCTGCCGATGTATGAATGGAAGTCGATTCCGTGGCCAAAATTGCAGCGGAATGTCTTCAAGCTCCAAAAGCGGATTTACCAAGCCTCGCAACGTGGCGATATCCGTACCGTCCACCAACTGCAGCGGCTCTTGTTATCTTCTCAAAGCGCCCGGATGCTGGCCACCCGTCGCGTTACCCAGGACAATCGGGGTAAAAACACGCCGGGAGTCGACAAGAGATCTCGACTCAGCCCCACCGAAAGGGTAAACATGGCCAAAGCCCTCCACTTCGGTAATAAGCCATCTCCCCTACGTCGCGTTTGGATTCCCAAGCCACGAACCTATGAAAAACGGCCCCTCGGGATACCCACCCTTTGGGACCGTGCCCTGCAGGCTTGGGTCAAACTGGCGATGGAACCGGAATGGGAAGCTAAATTCGAACCCAACAGCTATGGATTTCGTCCCGGGAGAAGTTGCCATGACGCGATTGAAGCAATCTTCTCCGGGATCGTGCGCAAGCCGAAATTCGTACTGGATGCCGACATTGCCAAATGCTTCGACAGGATCGATCACAAGGCGTTACTGGCAAAACTAGGCACGTTCCCTTCCCTGCAAAGAATCCTTCAGGGATGGCTACGGGCGGGAGTTCTCGAAAATCAGCAATGGTTTCCCACCGAAAGTGGAACGCCGCAAGGCGGAGTCATCTCTCCGCTATTGGCCAACATCGCCCTCCACGGCTTGGAAAGGGTCATCATGGACTCCTTCCCAGCCACCTGTATGAAGGACGGAAAATCAACCCCTTGGAAACCGAAAGTGGTCCGCTACGCCGACGACTTCGTCATATTGCATCCCGACCGGGACGCAATCATGAGGTGTCGTGACATCGCCGCCAACTGGCTGGCTTCACTGGGGCTGGAATTGAAACCGGAAAAGACGCATGTAACCCACACATTAGATGGAGATATGCCAAGTCCCGGTTTTAACTTTCTGGGATTCCACATTCGTCAGCATCAGGTGGGCCGTACCCACTCAGGCCTATGTCCGGGAAGAATCGATCGGCTCGGGTTCAAAACGATCATCACCCCGAGCCGTGAGGGCATCGCCCGACACAAGAAGCGGCTGAGTGAAACACAACGAAGCCACCGGGGCGGAACAACCGAAGCTCTTGTCAGACATCTGAGCCAGATTATCCGGGGATGGAGCCTCTACTACTCGACGGTATGCTCCAAGGCAACGTTCAACAAGATCGACATTGCGCTATTTGCGATGCTGCGCTCTTGGGGACTACGCCGCCATGGTAACAAGAAAGAAAAGTGGGTTCTTGGGCACTACTGGCGTCCTGACAAAGGGCGCTGGCGGTTTCAGGCAGAGACCGGATTAATCCTCTCTTTGCACGCAGATACTCCCATTCGAAGACACATCAAAGTAACCGGAACATATAGCCCCTTTGACGGGAACTGGTTATATTGGGCGACAAGAATGGGCAGACATCCGGAACAGAATCCTAGAATCGCCCTGCTTCTAAAGAGTCAGCAGGGAAAATGCGTGAAATGTGGACTGTATTTCAACGATGGAGATAGTTTGCACAAACACCGGCATCCGCTTGCGTCCGGGAAACAACAGGTGCAACTCATCCATGGGTATTGCCGTTAAGCAAGGTGCCCGATGGGCCGGATTTCTGAGGAGCCGGATGATGGGAAACTATCACGTCCGGTTTTGAAGCCGAGCTGGTGGAGTGATCCGCCGGCTTAGGGTAACA
>CAZOJA010000413.1:0-2368 GCA_964579955.1 uncultured Veillonellaceae bacterium
CCTCAATCGTATAGATACCCATTTGCTTGAGTTTCTTATCGTACCCTCTGGATATACCCCAAAACGCAGTCAGCGGCTGGATCTTCCATACCGTTTGCGGCACCATTTCATACGTCCATTTTGCAATCCACGGCGGCTGCTTTTTGGCTTCATTATCCAGTGCCAGTTTTGCCAAAAGCGGATTATCTCCAATGCCTGCAGTCACAATAAGGCCCAGCTCTTCCTTCACCATCTTCAAAATGGTTTCCGCAATCGCCTCTGCGGGTCCAAACAGATTTAGCGATGCGGTAACATCCAATATGGACTCATCAATACTATAAACATGTAGATCTTCATCGGTTACAAATCGGCGGAATATATTTTGCATCGCCTGGTTCATATGGATATATAACGCCATATTGGGCTCCACCACCATAATCGGTGAACGCTTGGGGATTTCAAAGAGTCGGTTACCGGTCTTGATATTATATTCCTGTTTAACCTTCGGGCTACTGGCCAAGACAACAGCGCCGGTTCTCCTCAAGTCTGATACCACAGCGATATAGGCTTCTAGTGGATCAAGTCCCCGCCGAACCGCCTCGATGGATGCAAAAAAAGATTTTGCATCGATACACAATACGCTTCTGCGGGGAAAGTGAGAAAAATCAACGATCCCCATCGCTATTTCCTTCTTGCTCTTTCATCTGCTCGTTGTGCTCGGACAGAAGCATCCCCGCCCATTTGACCATACAACGGTCAAAGTAAACTACCCGGGCCATCTGCTGATAAATAGGAATACTCAGTAAATCTATAGTAGGTTCGCTCATCGTTTTATCCACCTCTATAGATATAATATCAGAACGTATGTTCTGTGTAAATGTCATTGACAATACTGCAGCGTGCATGCTAGGTTAAATTATCGGTTTTACGGAGGTTGCTATGAAATCATCCATCATCAGCCCTGTCGCCATTATCGGCGTTCCTCTCGATTTGGGCTCCGGGCGCCGCGGCGTCGATATGGGCCCCAGCGCGATCCGCTACGCGGAAATTTTGCAACGACTCAAAGATTTGGGCTGCCAAGTCCACGACACCGGCGACATTCCCGTCAATCGCGACGCCGTGCGTCATTTACCAGGCATCCGCATGCACTATCTGGAAGAAGTCGAGCGGGTCAATATCGCCCTCTGCCAGAGAGTCGCCGAGCAACTCGATTTGGGACGCTTCCCGCTCATTCTCGGCGGTGATCACAGCATTGCCATCGGCACCCTGGCCGGCATCCGTCAGCGCACAAAAAAACTGGGCGTCGTTTGGTTCGACGCCCACGGAGATATCAACACGCCGGAGACAAGTCCTTCCGGCAATATTCACGGCATGCCCGTTGCCATTAGTCTCGGTCTTGGACACGAACGCCTGACCGCGATCGGTGGACCGGATACCCGGCTAGATGCCAAAAATTTTGTCCAAATCGGAATTCGCGATCTCGATTCCGGTGAAAAAACACGTTTGCGCGAACTGGGCGTGACTGTGTTCACCATGCATGAAATTGATCGTATGGGTATGTCCAAAGTAATGGAGGAGGCAATCCGGATCGCTAGCGACGGGACCGACAGCGTTCATGTCAGTTTTGATATGGATGTCATGGACCCGCTGCACGCCCCGGGCGTCGGAACGCCTGTGGTCGGCGGCATAACATACCGGGAAAGCCATCTGGCCATGGAAATGCTATCTGCCGCCAATATCGTGGGCAGTGCCGAGTTCGTCGAAGTGAATACCGTTCTTGATCACGGCAATCAAACTGCCAAAGTTGCGGTAGCTCTTATCGGTTCGTTATTGGGGGAAAAACTGCTGTAAGCACTTGAAACAACGCACAAAGCAAAACCCCGGTCATCATTATTGTAATGATGACCGGGGTTTGCTTATCTATCTTTATTATATTATATCCTAAACTGGGCCACGGCCTGCTGCAGGCCTTCGGCCAACTTGGCCAGCGCCTGGCTCGAAGCAGCGATTTCTTGCATCGACGCCGACTGTTCTTCGGTAGCGGCCGATACGTTCTGTGACTCGGCGGCGGCATCACGGCTGAGGTTTTCCACGTCCTTGATCGAACCGACGATCTTCTGGCTGCCGACAGCAGCTTCATTTACCGCCTTGGCAATGATGGAGACTTGCTCGGTCACCTGATTGATCTGGCCATTGATCGCTGCAAAGTTGTTGCCGGCAACATTCACCAGCTCAACACCCTGCGTGATATCGCGGATTGCTACATCGATCGCGCCGACCACGTTGCCGATACTGCCGTGGTTTTTATCAACCAGTTCTTTGATCTGATGCGCGGCATGTTCCGACTGTTCGGCCAGTTTACGGACCTCTTCGGCAACGACGGCAAATC
>CAZOJA010000414.1:0-2362 GCA_964579955.1 uncultured Veillonellaceae bacterium
ACCCTTTGCAGTACTTTTTGTTGATTGTTAGTGCCAAGGTTACGCCTCCATTTCATTGACAGATCGGCTCTGATTTAAACCAGGCCGAGCCATTTCCAGTATGTTGCGCCGAGGATCATGATCAGTGCAAAAGCGATCAGGGTCAATGGAATACCGGTTTTAATAAAGTCCCGCACTTCAAAGGTTTCGGTGCCGTAGGCAACCATGTTCTGCGGCGCGTTGACCGGCAGGATGAAACCGAAGCTGACCACATACTGCAGGATCATTGTCAGGCCAACAACGTTGATGCCGGGAGTTTTGACGCTCTGCAGAATCGAGATGATGATCGGGATCATCGCGGAAGCCAGGGCCGTGGCGCTGGCAAAGCCAAGATGAATGACAATCAGGAAACCGGACAGAATTGCCAGAATGACTAATGCCGGCAAGGTTTGCAAGCCGAAGGTGCCAACAATCAGTTTCGCTACCCAGGCAGCCGCCTTGGTCGAAAGGATGGCTGAACCGAGGCTGATGCCGACTCCGAACAGAATCACGGTTCCCCAGGGAATATTCGGTTGTGCTTCCTTCCAGGACATGACACCGATTCCAGGCAACAGCATCAGGGCAATAGCGGCGATTGTCGTAGAGGAAGTATCAAACGGGTGCACGATTTTTTCCGTGGCCCAGAAGAATAACAAGACAAATGAAATGAACAGCATTTTCTTTTCATCCGTTTTCATTGGTCCCAAATCGGCCAGCGCTTTGGCGACTACTGCGTCACCGCCGGCAATCTCGTCCATTTCTGGCGGCATGACTTTCATCAGGACATAGTACAGTGCGACGGACATCAGGACGGCAAACGGCAGGGCCGCGATAAACCAGTCCATCCAGGTAATCGAAATTCCCAGCTGCTTTTCAATAAAACCAACGGCGATCATGTTTTGCGCTGCAGCGGTTTTGATGCCGACATTCCAGATGCTGTCAGCCTGTGCAGTGGCAATCATCATGACGCCGGCGAATTTGCTTTTACGATCCACGCCAAAAGCGACGATAATACCCATAACAATCGGAACAAGGCAAGACACGCGGGCAGTTGTGCTCGGCACAAAGAAACTGAGCAGGAAGCCGACAAAAATTACACCGGCCAGGACCCGGTTGGTACGGGCGCCGATCTTGGATAGAACAACCAGCGCAATTCTTTTATCTAGTCCGGTTTTCATCATGGCAGCGGCGATAAATAAGGCGCCGCCTACCAGAGCCAGTGCAGTGTTGCTAAAGCCGCCCAAAGCAATGGTCAGGGCCCGGCTGGTTCCGAATACGGTGGTCGGTTTGGCCGGATCAGGCGAAATTCCCAGTGTAAACGCCATCAAGGCCAGAATGACGGCTGCGCTGACTGGGTAGGAGATTGTATCCGTCATCCAGACAATAACCGAGAACACGAGGATGGCCAGCATCCGATGTCCAGCGACTGGTAAGTCGGCCGGGGTCGGTAATGCCATGATCGCCAGCATGGCCAACAAGCCGATTATCAGGCCGTATCTTTGGCCGAACGATTGTTGGCAGGGAGCTGGTGTGGGGCTAGTTTGCTTGTTCATAAGGTGTCCCTCCTTAATAATAATGAATAAACCACTAATCTATTTTTTCATCTGGTCTTGGGTTTTGCCACGCGATTGACCTGAGTTGATAAAATAAGCGACTGAATTGCAAAATAGCGTTCTGAATTGTCTGATGGATTGACAAAACAAACCACAAAGGACTACAATCAAATTAAATCCGACTAAAATGATTAGAATTAAAATAGTTGAAGGAGAGAGACCGTGAGCAAAGAATTGGCAGCATTAATTGATAAAGCGGAACAAACTCATCAACTCACGGCGTCAGAACTGCTGGTGCTGCTAAGTGAACCGAACGCAGAACTGCTTTTTGCCGCTGCCGATCGGGTGCGTGAGCGCTATATCGGTCCACAGGTGGAATTGCGCGGTTTGATCGAGTTTTCGAATATTTGTAAACAAAACTGCCTGTATTGTGGACTGCGGCGGGATAACCATCATGTGGAGCGCTATCGCCTGGACGAAGCGACAATTCTTGATTTGGGGCGCGACGCTGCGGAGCTTGGTTACAAGACGCTGGTGCTACAGTCGGGCGAAGATGAATTTTTCACTTCGGATCGCCTGACTACTGTTTTAACGGAACTCAAAAAACTGGGGGTTGCCCTGACGCTGAGTATCGGTGAGAAAACCCGCGAAGAATACGCGGCGTTGCGCCGGGCCGGCGCAGATCGGTACCTGCTGCGGATTGAGACCACCGATAAAGCGCTGTATGAAAAGCTGGACCCGGGGATGAGCTGGGATAATCGGGTGCGTTGCCTGCATGATCTCAAAGATCT
>CAZOJA010000415.1:0-2354 GCA_964579955.1 uncultured Veillonellaceae bacterium
CTTTTTTGATTTCATCAGAGGCTCCTTTTACCATTTTCTGCGGAATTAATCTTTTGTATTTTTGGGTTCCATTCTCACTGGAATATCCTGCATATCCGGCCGATTCTTCTCCATCCAGATCGCAAAGGCAATATTCCAGAGCGCGGCCCTCAGATGCGGTTCATCTTTCATTCCGCGCAGATAGCAGGACAAATGCCGGATTGCACTGTCAATCAGCGAATGGACCGGAATGCCCTTCTCGCAGTTTCGTTCGCCATATTTTTTTGCGCCTTGCTCACAATGAATTGCCAGTTCGTGGATTGCATCCCATGGAATCAAATCGTAGCGCCCTTTCCCTTCATGTAAATCTCTGACTGCTCCGGTATTGAACTCTGTCCTGTTTCCACTGTCTTTTATGTCCATGTTCCACCGCCCGTTTATGATTTCACCGATATATTCACCATGTTATTCTGCAATTCCTGTGATTGTTCCTTCCTGAATCACGACAAAATTACGCAACTGTACTGAGAGGGAGCTGAAAGAATGAATAAGGAAAAACTAAAAGCAGCGGAAGCAAAATTCCTTGAACGCTATCCCGGTGGCTTCAGTCATCCGGAAATGCTGGAAATCGTCAAAAAGCATAAGGTGGAGAAAATGATAAATTTGGCTAGGGCTAGTTTTGCGGTCGACCAGTTTGGCGACGCCGGTCAGATTGCCGATGCCATGATTAAAGTCGTCAGTCAGTCTTCGCTGGTTTCGGTTTTCGAAAAACCGAAATTCCGCGATGCAGTGCGATCGATGAATGATGCCGAAAAAACCCATTTGTCGCGAGGTCTCAAGGAGTTTCTGCATGGAGATCAACCAGTGGGGTTTTCCCTACTTACAGGGTTGTTGCAGGAATATAAAATTGCCAAATGGCCGGTGCTGACGGTTTTCCCAATCTATTACCGACCGGCAGACGAAGTCTTTGTCAAGCCGACCACTGCGAAAGGAATCATTGCGCACTTCGAGTTGTCTGGACTGAGATACAGTGCCCAGCCGACCTTTGCGTTTTATCAGGCTTATCGGCAGCAGATCCTGTTGATGAAACAGGCAGTCAGTGAGATACTGCGGGTTGACAATGCAGCCTTTTGTGGATTTTTGATGATGGCGCTGGAACAGGAATGAACAGAAGGATAATAGTTTCCTGAAAGCGAATTGGTAAGAAAACAAGTGATTCGAACTTATGGAAGAGGGGGGATCACCATGCCGCGAAAAGCATTTTGTCTTGCAATCTTGCTTTCAACGATCATTTTGATTGGTAGCGGTTGTGGTCAACCACCACCAGTGAAAATTGGCTTTGTTGCCGGTTTGACCGGGCGACTTGCCGATCTGGGCACCGGCGGACGTGACGGCGCACTGCTGGCGACTGAAGAAATCAACCAAACCGGAGGAATCAAAGGCGCCCGTTTTGAGTTGCTTATACGCGATGATCAGTCCGATATCCAGCAGGCGCTCAAAGTCGATCAGGAATTGATTGATGCAGGAGTTGCCGCGATTGTCGGCCATGTTATCAGTTCCGGCTCGCTAGCCACGGTGCCGCTGATGAACTCTAAACAGGTTCTGATGATCAGCCCCACGGTGCGAACCGCAAAACTGACGGGAATTGACGACTATTTTTTCAGCATGATCACGCCAATCTGGCCGGCGACGCAGCAACAGGCCGAGTATGCTCTCCGTCAGCGCGGCCTAAACCGGATGGTAATGGTCTATGACTTGAATAACCGTCAATACGGTGAAGACTGGACCCAGGGATTTGCCGACTCGTTTACTAAAATGGGCGGCAAAATCATCAATACATTGACTGTATCTTCGGCAACACCCATTGATTATGCTGAAGTAAGCAGAAAAATACAAGCCTCGGGCGCAACCGGGGTATTGCTGGTGGTCGGAGCCGTTGATGCGGCGATGTTTTGTCAGCATCTGCGTAAAGCGGGATCCGATATTGCCATTTTCACTTCCAGCTGGCCGGTGACAACTGAATTCATCAAGTTGGCCGGCAATTGCGCCAATGGCATTATCATGAGCAGTCCGTTCGATGACCAGGATCAAACCCCTTCATTCGTTGCGTTTCAAAAAAAATTCATCGACCGGTTTGGCTATTCCCCCAACTATGCGGCGGTTCACTCCTACGAAGCAGTCAAGATAATTGCAGAGGCGCTGAAAATAAATAACGACGCCAAAAAATTAAAACAAACGCTGTTACAAATCAAGAAGTTCGACGGCCTAACGGGTCCGTTTGAGTTTGATGGATTTGGCGATACTATCCGTGGTAATTACTTGTTGACTGTGCGAAACGGGCAGTTTGTGATAATCAAATGAAGTGGGTGAACGGC
>CAZOJA010000416.1:0-2353 GCA_964579955.1 uncultured Veillonellaceae bacterium
CCATCGGAAGGGAAACTGACAATACGTGACGGTTGGTTCATGTTGGAGAACCTGCAGCGTGAAACCAGGGACATCCGGCTGCGCGTCGGCCCGGAGGCGTCAGTGCTGCTCGAGCAGGAACAACAGTCCTATCCGTTGCATCAATGGTATCCAGCCGGTTCGTTGGTTATCATTCGCCAACAATCAGGCGCCAAAAGTTTTTGAGCATGGCATGGAATAGTTTGACGACATCGAATATAATGTATACAAAGCACAAGAGCGGAAGCAATCATCTAAAAGGGAGGGAACTACGTGGCACAAAAACCGGAAGACGAAAAATTTCTTGACGACCAGGAAATGCTCCGCAAGGCCCAGGAAGATGCCGAGGCCATTCTGCGAAAATATGATACCGAATCCAACACCAGAAGCTTAGGCGGCCTAATGGCGCTGATTGTAAGCGCGATTGCCATCACGTTCTCATTGTTTCAATTATATACTTCGATTTTCGGCGTTTTGGACGCCCATTTGCAGCGGGCGGTGCATCTCAGCTTCGGTATGGCACTGATTTTCCTGCTCTACCCTTCAAGCCAATCCTGGTCGAAGACCCGGGTGCATCCTGTTGACTTGATCTTATCGATCATCGGCGCTGCATTGCCGATGTATGTGGTTGTGAATTACGGACAACTTGTTTTACGCTCAGGGCAGATTACTCCGGAGGACATGGTTGTCGGGACGCTGGGGATCCTGATGGTTATTGAAGGGGCCCGCCGCGTAGTCGGTTGGCCGATTGTCATCGTTTCCATCATGTTCATTGCATACGGCTTTGCAGGGCCGCATATGCCGGATATCCTGGCTCATCGGGGCTTGGACATCGGCGATGTGGTTTCGCATCTATACTTTACGACGGAAGGCGTTTTCGGCATTCCGCTCGGAGTATCTTCGACCTTCATTTTCCTGTTCATTCTATTTGGCGCCTATCTGGAGACAACCGGACTCGGCAAGTTCTTCATTGACATCGCCAATGCGATAGCCGGCTGGGCGGCTGGCGGTCCGGCAAAAGTCGCCGTACTTTCCAGCGGCCTGATGGGAACGGTATCAGGCAGTTCGGTCGGTAACGTCGTCGGCACCGGTAGCTTTACGATTCCGATGATGAAGAAAATGGGCTATTCCAAGGAGTTTGCCGGCGCGGTCGAAGCATCGGCATCGACCGGTGGTCAGTTGATGCCCCCGATCATGGGTGCGGCAGCGTTTTTGATGGCCGAATTCATGGGTGTGGCTTATCTGGAGGTCGTCAAGGCTGCGGCGATTCCCGCGGTATTGTATTACACCGGCGTTTGGATCGGTGTTCATTTGGAAGCCAAGAAGAACGGATTAAAAGGGATTCCGCGTGAGCAGCTACCGAAGTTTAAGGAACTGTTCGTCGAACGCGGTCATTTGGCATTGCCATTATTGGGCATAATCTACCTGCTGGTGGCTGGATATTCGCCGACGCGGGCTGCATTGGCCGCAATCGTTTTAGCTATCATCGCTTCTTTTCTGCGCAAGTCGACCAGGATGAAGCCGATTGAAATCGTCCAAGGTCTGGAGAAGGGGGCTAAGGGTGTTTTGGGCGTCATGATCGCCTGCGCATCCGCCGGTATCATTATCGGTATCGTCACTAAGACCGGCGTCGGGCTGAAACTGGCCGGCGCACTGATCGACATGGCTGGCGGCATGTTATTGCCGGCGATGTTCTTCACGATGATTACTTCACTGATCTTGGGGATGGGCGTTCCGACAACCGCAAATTATGTCATCACTTCGACGATTGCGGCGCCGGCCCTGATTCAGATGGGCGTGCCGTTGATGGCGGCGCACATGTTTGTCTTTTATTTCGGGATTATTGCTGACGTGACTCCGCCGGTCGCTTTGGCCGCCTTTGCCGGCGCTGGTATTTCCGGCGGCAATCCGATGCGGACGGGGGTTGAAGCCTCTAAACTGGCAGTGGCGGCATTTGTGATTCCCTATATCTTTGTGCTTTCACCGGCGATTCTGATGATTAACACGACGGCCGGAGAACTGATCTGGGCGTTAATCACTGCTTTGATTGGTATGGTCGGGCTAGGTGCTGCGATGATCGGTTATTTTCTGGCTCCGGCCAATCCGCTGGTTCGCCTGATGGCGTTTTTCGGCGGACTTATGATGGTTGATCCAGGTTTGTTCACTGACATGATTGGTTTTGCAGTCCTTGGTGTGGTTCTTTTGATTCAGTGGCGAAAAAGCAAACGCATCAAGGCGCAGGAACAATAAAAAGTTCAAGTCTAATCAATTTTTTAACAAGGAGGCGTAACCTTGGCACTAGCAATCAACAAGAAATACTGCAAAGGGTGCGGGA
>CAZOJA010000417.1:0-2344 GCA_964579955.1 uncultured Veillonellaceae bacterium
CTTTGCTATATTGTATAGCAGCAGTGTCGCTCAGCGATACTAATGTCCGAAAACAATATAGGAGGGATGAATTTGAACCTCGAAAGAAAGCCTGATCTGCAGGCCGATCTGCTGATCATCGGTGGTGGCACCGCTGGCCCGATGGCGGCGCTGAAAGCCAAACGGAAAAATCCCGCTCTCGATGTGCTGATCGTCGACAAAGCGACAGTGCGTCGCGGCGGCTCAATCTGCCGCGGCATGGACGCCTTCAATAACGTGACGATTCCCGGCAAAGCGACCGCACAGCAATATGTCGATTCGATCCAGTTGATGAGCGACGGAATCATCGACCCCAACCTCAGCCGGATCATCGCCGAAAAAAGCTTCGGCATCCTGCAGGAGCTGGAAAACCTGGGCGTCGCCACATTTCCCCGTTATGACAACGGCGAGTACATGGTACAGCAATTTCATCCCCGCGGCGCGTTTCTGGCCGAAATGCGCGGCGATATCAAACCGGTGATGGAAAAACTGATTCGCGAGGCCGGAGTCCGGATTTTGAACCGCACGATGGCCAGCCGCATCCTGACCGAAAACGGCCGGGCCGTCGGCGCGACGCTGCTGAATATACGCACCGGTGAATTTCAGGTCTGCCGGGCCAAATCAATCATACTCTGTACCGGCGGCCAGGGTCGGTTCGCCCTGCCGGACACCGGCTATCTGTTCGGCACTTTTGACTGTCCCTACAATGCCGGCGAAGGCCACTCGATGATCTATCATGCAGGCGGCGAACTGGTCAATATGGAATACAACGACGTGTCGCCGATGCTCAAAGACTACGAAGGGCCCGGCCACTCGACATTCATCCGCCATGGCGGTCATCTGGTCAACTCGCTCGGCGAACGGTTCATGACGAAATATGCACCGGATATGTTGGAACGCGCTCCCTCCGGCATCCGCGAACAGGCAATGCGCACCGAAGTCCGCGAAGGGCGCGGCCCGATCTACTACGACCTGCGACATCTGGCCAAAGAAACGATCCAGATCATCAAGGAAGGGATCTTTGCGGCGGAACGTCCGACCGAAAAACAGTTCTTCGAAATGCGCGGCATTGATATCGGCAATGACCTGATCGAAATCACCTTGTCCGGACCGAATATGTGCGGCGGCCATGGACCGACCGGGGCGCTTGTCGACATGAATGCCGAAACCACGGTGAAAAATCTTTATGCGGCCGGCGATATCGCCTCCACCGGCTGGGGCTTCGTCGGCGCGGCCTGGGTCTTCGGCATGATCGCCGCTGAAACAGCTGCGGAACAAAGCGCAGAAATCACCTGGGGCAACATTGACGCTACGGTGGTCGAGGCCGAATATCAGCGCTTGCTGGCGCCGACCTTGCTTGAGGACGGATTTGATCCCACTGAAATGGAATACAAAGTCCGCCGCATCATCAAACCGCATCTGACGTCGCCAAAGAGTCAGGCCCGGCTGGAATCGGCCCTCGCTCAGATCGAGACTTTCCGTAGCGATATGGCAAAAGTGAAAGTGGTCGACAGTCATGAACTGATGAAGTTCATCGAAGTTGACGCGATCATCGACACGCTGGAAATGGCGGTGCGTGCATCTATCGCCCGCAAGGAATCCCGCTGGGGCTACGGACATTACCGAATCGATTACCCGCAGAAGGACCCGGCATGGGATAAAAAATATGTCGTTGCCGCCAAAGATCTGCAATCCGGCTGTATGACCACCTATCCAAAAGCGGTGCCGGAAATGCGAATGCAGGAGGGAGTTTAACGATGGGAATCCGCGTTGACAAAAGCAAATGTACCGGCTGCGGCCGCTGTGCCGAGGAATGTCCCGGCGATGTCATTCACATGAACCCGGATACGCAGCTGCCCTTCAACAAATACAAAAACGACTGCTGGTACTGTGGCGTATGCGAGGTGGAATGTCCCTGCGGCGCTGCCACCATGGAGTTCCCCTGTTTGATCGTATAAAATTGAAAATGGAGGGATTAGTTGATGAATGACGCTGCACGCAAGCCATCCACGCTCTATGCCTTGATCTCATTTATCATTCCGGTATCGATCATTCTGTATGGAACCGCCGTGTTAAAAGTCGGAGCCATATTGCCGCTGGTGGTCGCCACCATCATCGCCTGTCTGTTCGCCCTGAAACTTGGCTACAGTTGGGACGAGATGCAAAAAGGCATGTTCGAGTCGATTTCCCGGGTGATGATCGCGATCCTGATTCTGATTGTCGTCGGTATGCTGATCGGTGTCTGGATTTTGGCCGGTACGATCCCGACCATTATCTATTGGGGCCTGAAGCTGATTTCGCCGACCAGTTTTCTGATGACTACCTT
>CAZOJA010000418.1:0-2337 GCA_964579955.1 uncultured Veillonellaceae bacterium
CACTTGTCCAGCAGTAGCACCATAGAGTGCTACCAATACTGAATTTGGAGGTATCCACTTGGCACTCGAAGCTTGTAAACCAAGTTCTGTAATATTTTCGTATGTACTGTTAATATATGACTGGTTAACTTCGGAAGAACTTATGAAAGGAATATCCCCACCAAAAAACTCTGGATTTGCTCTACTGGGAGTTCCTCCAGCATAAGTCTCAGCAATCTCTTTTATTTTATAATCTTTCCACTCACTCATACCCGAGCTCCTTCGGATATCCGCTCAGTTCCTGACTTGCCGCGTCCCGCTCCGCCAAAATTCTGTGCAGCGGTTGCTCATACTTCGCCCACAGATTTTCCAGCGCAGCGCGAAATTCACGACTATATTGGGCCAGGTATTCATCAACCGTTTGGTAAAGCGTTCGCTCCCAACGGGCCAAGATCAGTTTTTCCGCCTCCACCGCATCGATCTTGAGCCGGGCGGATTCCACCAATTGTTCCGTGCGCGCCTTGATCTCCTTGATCACGGCCTTGCACGCCTTTAATTCAGCCTCCAGCTCCGCATGCCGGGCGATGCGCTGCGCTTCCACGTCCATCCGACTGGTCAGTTCATCCAATTGCGGCAACAAATCGGCTATTTCTTGCTCAATATGATTAAATGGCTCCCTTGCCTTCTGTAGCGCCTTGACTTGTTTTTGCTTGTTCTTAACCTCGCGCTCAATTTCCTTGCGTTCCGCACCCAGCGACTTTAGCGCCGTCTTGACGCGGTCCAGTTCTTCTTTGGGAAATACCTCATAGTCATCTTCGCTCCAGGCGCCTTCTTCCAGCTCATTGACTTCTTTGAACAGCGCGTCCAGTTCATCCCGGCGTAGCTCATTGTCCCGCAGTTCTTTCAACACTTCAGGAAACTGACTCTGCAATATTTCCGCGTCAGGAATCAGTTCGGCATTCCAGCCGCTGGCAGCGACGCTGCGCAGGTCGGTAAACAAAGTATCCCAATAACCGGCAAAAGCCCCCCGGCTTTCAAATTCGTCCAGAATTCCGAGTTGACTGAGTTCACCGCCGATACTGGCTGAAAAAGAACGATACAAGTCATAGACGTTCTTTTCGGTCGGCAGCGCCACCAAGGCCGGTAAATTCCTCTGCCACCAAACCGTCAGCCGATCACGGAACATTTGGTGCTTGGCCGCGATTTCCGGGCTGGCGTCCAATACTGCCTTGATCCGTTCCTTGCCGTCCACCGAGGGAACATACTGCACATAGCCGGGCTTCAAAGGTTGGAACAGTTTGTCTCGCATTCCCGCATAATTGACCCAATAAGGCTGCAAGCTGTCCACTTCGGCCAAGGGGATTCCGCCATGCAAATGGGCATGCACATCATGCGGTTCCGGCGGCGGGCTATTGTCCACATACCGCCGGATATTGCAGTTATATTCTTCCTGGGCCAGTTCCTCGCCTGACACCAGTCGGCTGTATTTATCAAGTTGCTTTTTTGTATGGTATACATGGGAAATTTTCTCGATGTCTTCCGGCCTCAGAATGTTTTGGACCTTGCCGACCTTAAACTCGTGATCCGCGTTGATAAATAAAACATGCTTGCGCTGATTGTTTAATATAGACTAAATATGGCGAAAAAAATCGTGTCGAAATCCGAAAAAGAGCATTGGGAAATCCGAAAAAGATTACGCCCCACAAATCACGAACTTCTTTATCAGGCACTGCTATGATGAGGAAGGGAGAAAGGAACGATGCTCTCCATGGAACAAATCGAAACGATCAAAGAACTTCAACTGCGAGGATTAAGTCCTTCAGAAATCGCCCGCAAATTATCTATAGACTGGAAAACTGTTGTCAAATACATGCAGCAGGAATGCTATTCGCCCAAACCGCCAGTAGTTCGCCTCACTGAGTCCAAGCTCGACCGATGGAAACCGGTCATCGATGGCTGGTTGGAGGAAGATCGGAAAACACGATACAAGCAGCGGCACACGGCAAAACGAATCTTCGACCGGCTCAAAGAGGAATGTCCAGGGTTTACCGGCTCCTACCCGATCGTTCAACGTTATGTGAAGCAGGTGCGGGAGGCTAAAAAGCAGTCGCCCGGATTTCTTGAACTGGTCTGGCCGCCAGGTGAAGCGCAGGTCGATTTTGGCGAAGCCGACTTCGACACGCCGACGGGACGAATCCCGCGCAAATATCTTTGCGTTTCCTTCCCGCATAGCAATGGCGGTCTGACTCAGGTCTTCGGCGGTGAAACGGCGGAGTGCGTCTGCCAGGGACTGCAGGATATCTTCGAATCCATCGGCGGCGTTCCCACAAGGCTGATCTTTGACAATGCCACCGGCGT
>CAZOJA010000419.1:0-2333 GCA_964579955.1 uncultured Veillonellaceae bacterium
TCGCTGGGGGTCATTCTGACCGAACTGTACCACACCGGTGAATTCAGCTTGATGGAGATCGTTGACCGGATGTCCTGCAAACCGGCGAAAATCCTCGGTATTGCCGGTGGCAGCCTAGCTGAGGGTGCACTTGCAGATATCACGGTGTTTGACCCGGAATGCTGTTGGACAGTGGAACCGGATAAATTTTACACACGCGGCAAAGCCAGCCCGTTTGCGGGAAAAGCGCTGAAAGGCAAGGCTGTGCTTACCATGGTCGAAGGGAAAATAGTGATGCGGGATGGGCAGGTGACGGCATGAGTGAATTTGTAGCAGGAAAATTGGTGCTCGCGGACGGAACGACGTTCGATGGGCTGTTGTTGAACGGGTTGGAAGGATACGGTGAAGTCGTGTTCAATACTGGCATGACCGGATATCAGGAAGTGCTGACCGACCCATCTTACGCCGGCCAGATCGTGACAATGACGTATCCCCTGATCGGCAACTACGGAGTAAATCCCAAGTTTGATCAGGCAAGAAAATCTTTCGTGCGCGGTTTCATTACCGCCGAGTTGTGCGCCAACCCCAGCAACTGGTGTGAAGAAGGCAGTATCATCTGCTATCTGGAACAGCGCAACATTCCCTGTCTGTGCGATGTCGACACCCGGGCCGTGACGCGCAAGATCCGTTCGTTTGGTGCTATGCAGGGCCGGATCGTCCGGGCCGAACGTGACACGGCCCAAGTGGTGGCGGAGATCGCCGCCCACACGACGCCGGATCTGGTTGCAGAAGTCACCACGCCGGAAATCTACCGGATTCCTCACGAAGGACCAGCGCCGCATGTTGTAGTCATGGACTTTGGCATCAAGCAGAATATCCTGCGGTCTTTGTCGCTGTATGGCTGCGACCTGACGGTGGTTCCGGCTTCGACTGACGCGGCGACGATACTGGCACTCAATCCGGACGGGATATTCCTGTCCAACGGACCCGGTGACCCCAAGGTCGTGACCTACGCGATTGAGACGATCCGCCAACTCCTCGGCAAAAAACCGATGTTTGGCATCTGCCTGGGGCACCAGTTGTTGGCAATCGCATTGGGCGGCGACACTTACAAGCTGAAATTCGGCCATCGCGGCGTTAACCATCCGGTAAAGGATCTCAGCCACGATCGGGTTTACATTACTTCGCAGAATCATGGCTATGTTGTTGATGAAAAGACCATGTCCGCAATGGATGCCACCGTGACTCACCGTGCCGTGAATGATGGCACGGTCGAGGGGATGAAACATAACCGGTTGCCGATCTTTTCGGTGCAGTACCATCCGGAGGCGGCGCCCGGCCCTGACGACAATGTGTATCTGTTCGACCAGTTTACCGCCCTGATGAAAGGAGGCTGCTGAGATGCCGAAACGGGCTGATTTACGGAAAATCATGGTTATCGGTTCCGGCCCGATCGTAATCGGACAGGCGGCCGAATTCGACTACGCCGGGACTCAGGCTTGCCGTGCTTTGAAAGAAGAAGGCATGGAGGTCGTGTTGGTCAATTCCAACCCGGCAACGATCATGACCGATTCCAATATTGCCGACCGAGTCTATGTTGAGCCGTTATTGCCGGAATATCTGGAAGAAATCATTGCCAAAGAGCGGCCGGACGGTCTGCTGGCAACGCTGGGCGGCCAGGTCGGCCTGAATCTGGCGGTGAAACTGGCCGAACGGGGCACGCTGGAAAAATATAATGTCGAATTGCTCGGGACTTCATTGGCTGCAATCAAGAAGGCCGAGGACCGGGACCTGTTCAAGCAGACGATGCAGGAAATCAACCAGCCGATTCCGGTCAGCGAAATCGTTGAAACGATGGAAGCAGCGCGGGAATTTGCCCGCAAAGTAGGCTATCCGCTGATTATCCGGCCCGCCTACACGCTCGGCGGTACCGGCGGCGGAATCGTCAGCTGCGAAGCAGAACTCGACGAGGTGGTCAATCGCGGCCTGACTCACAGCATGATCTCCCAGGTGCTGATCGAGCGCAGCGTGGCCGGCTGGAAGGAAGTCGAGTACGAAGTCATCCGTGATGCAGCCAACAACTGCATCGTGGTCTGCAACATGGAAAATATCGATCCGGTCGGCGTACATACCGGAGACAGCATCGTCGTTGCCCCGTCGCAGACCCTGACCGACCACGAGTATCAGATGCTGCGTTCGGCATCGTTGTCGATCATCCGCAAGCTCGGAGTAGAAGGCGGCTGCAACGTGCAATTCGCGCTGGATACCAAGAGTACAGACTATATCGTCATTGAGGTCAATCCGCGGGTCAGCCGATCCAGCGCCCTGGCCTCCAAAGCGACCGGCTATCCGAT
>CAZOJA010000420.1:0-2333 GCA_964579955.1 uncultured Veillonellaceae bacterium
TTATTTCTTGCGTGCTTCCACCTTGGCCATTTTTTCATAGTACATGGCGATGCCGGAGTGGTCGTTCTGGCCTTTGCCGTCGACTTTGAGCGCCTGCAGGATTTCCATCACCGAGCTGGTGAGGGGCAGCGGCACGCCGACATCGTGACCGGTTTCGATCGCATTGGCCAGATCCTTGATATGCAGGTCGATCTTGAAGCCGGGCTTGAAGTTGCCGGCGAGAATCATCGGCGCCTTGGCTTCCATGACCGTACTGCCGGCCAGGCCGCCACGGATGGCGTTGAACACCAGTTCGGGATCGACGCCGGCTTTGGTGGCCAGGACCATCGCTTCCGACAGGGCGGCGATGTTGAGCGCTACGATGATCTGATTGGCCAGCTTCGTGGTGTTGCCTGCACCGATATCGCCGCAACGGACCACGGATTTGCCCATTTTCGACAGCAGCTCCACGCAGCGGTCAAAGATGTCCTGCTTGCCGCCGACCATGATTGACAGTGTGCCGTCGATCGCCTTCGGTTCGCCGCCGCTGACCGGCGCGTCCAACATTTCCACGCCATGGGCGGCGACGGCGGCAGCGACTTCCTGCGCCGCCAGCGGCGCGATCGAGCTCATGTCGATCAGAATCAGGCCTGGCTTGGCGCCTTCCAGCACGCCGTTTTCTCCCAGCACTGCCGCTTTTACATGCGGCGAGTTCGGCAACATCGTGATGACTGCTTCCGACTGGGCAGCCACCGCTTTGGCATTTTCCGCCTTCACGGCGCCGGCGGCAACGACTTCGGCCACCGCTTCCTGATTGATATCAAACACTACCAGTTCATAGCCTGCCTTGAGCAAGTTCTTCGCCATCGGTTTTCCCATGATCCCCAGTCCGACAAATCCGATTCTTTTCATTTTCAATCACCTGCTATCCTAGTTATTTTTGCTCTCTGCCGGTTTATCCTTCAATGCCCGGCCAGTTACTTGACCAGCGCCTTGACTTTGTCGGCAATCGCCTTGGCATTCAGGTTATAATGCTCCATCAGTTCATCATAGCCGAGAGCCGAAGTGCCGAACACATCTTCGATACCGACGAAATCAAGCGGCACGTTTTTCTCCAGCCGCAACGCCTCGGCGATCGCGCTGCCCAGGCCGCCGATTACGCTGTGTTCTTCCGCCGTCACCACCGCTTTCATGCCTGCCGCGGCGGCAATCACCGCCGGACGGTCCAGCGGTTTGACAGTGGGCACGTTGACGACTTTCAGGGAGATATTCTCTTGGGCCAGCATGTCTGCCGCCGCCAGCGCCTTGGACACCATCACGCCATTGGCGAATACCACGGCATCGGTTCCTTCTCTCAGGGTATACAGTTTGCCGATTTCAAACTTGCGGTCCGTTGCGGTCAGGATCGGCAGATCGTTACGGTTGATCCGGATGTAGGCCGGTCCTTTCTGTTCTACCATCGCCGCCACCATCTGCACCGTTTCCACCGCATCGACCGGCACCAGCACCGTCATGCCGGGAATCCCCCGCATCAGGCTCATGTCCTCGATCGACTGATGGGTCGAGCCATCCCCGTAATCCGACAATCCGGCGCTGGAACCGCAGATTTTCACGTTCAGCCCGGCAATCGCGATAGTCTGGCGCAATTGGTCATAGCAGCGACCGGTGGAAAACACCGCGAACGAGTTGATGAAAGGAATTTTTCCCGTCAGGGCCAGCCCGGCAGCCGTCGAAGCCATATTCGCCTCGGCGATGCTCATCTCGAAATACCGCTCGGGGTAGGCCGCCTGAAACAGGCAGGACATCGTCGACTTGCCGAGGTCGGCTTCGAGGACCACGATATTCTTATTGTCTTTGCCCAGTTCGACCAGGGCTTCACCGTACGCCGTACGCAAACTGTTCGTCGCCATGGATTATTCCCTCCCTTTCCGGATCGCGTCCAGATCGCACATGGCGGTTTTGCACTGCTCCGCCGTCAACAGGCCGTTGTGGAAGGCCGCGTTGTTCTCGGCGAACGAGATGCATTTGCCTTTGACCGTCCGGGCCAGGATGACCGACGGGTGTCCTTTGACCGACTCCGCTTCCTCGAATGCATTCAGCAGGGCTTTGACATCATGGCCGTCGGTTTCGATGACATGCCAGCCGAACGCCGCCCACTTCGGCGCGATCGGATTCAGGTCGAACCGGTCGCGGATGGCGCCGGTCGCCTGTAACCGGTTGCAGTCAACGATTGCCGTCAGGTTGTCGATCTTGAAATTTGATGCCGCCATTGCGGCTTCCCAAATCTGGCCTTCCGCCTGTTCGCCGTCGCCGACGATCACGAAGACCCGGCGCGGATTGGCGTCGAGCCGCAG
>CAZOJA010000421.1:0-2329 GCA_964579955.1 uncultured Veillonellaceae bacterium
TGGCGCTGGCTTATGCCAAACTCGGGCCGGCGCCGGCGATCACGCTGATGCCGATGGGCAGCCTTACTGTGCCGCGGTTGGTCAGCGGGAATGCTGAGTAAGGCCTAGCAGTTTCATTTTTCGCCATAACGTTGAACGGCTGATGCCAAGTAGTTCGGCAGTTGCCACCAACTTTCCCCGGGTTTGCGCCAACGCTTGCCGAATTGTATCCCGTTCATTCACAGCTGATCTGGCAGCGGTTTCGACCGGGATTTCCGGCAGATCATCGTCATCGCGCATGACGCGGCTGATCAGTTCGGCAGGAATAGTATCCTGTTTGCACAACGCGACAATTCGTTCCACAATATTTTGCAGCTCCCTCACATTGCCGGGCCATTCATGCTGGACAAGCCGTTCCAGCGCGTCAGTGTCCCAGTGCAGTTTGCGAGGGACTTTTTTTTCATGCCGTTGCAGCAGATACTCGGCAAACAGGCGGATGTCTGGCTTGCGTTCCCGCAGCGACGGCAAGCGGAGCCGCAGTACATTTAGCCGATAGTACAGATCGGCGCGGAACTGCTGCTCGGCAATCCGGTTTTTGAGATTTTTATTGGTCGCTGCGATGATCCGGACATTCACCGGCACCACGCGGTCGCTGCCGAGACGCATGACCCGCTTTTCCTGAATCACCCGCAATAATTTGCTCTGGATGCTGAAATCCATTTCGGCAATTTCATCTAAAAACAGCGTGCCGCCGTGGGCGATTTCCAACAGGCCGGCTTTGCCCTTGGGGCTGGCGCCGGTAAAAGCGCCGCCCATGTAACCGAACAGCTCGCTTTCAAGAATTTGGGCCGGCAATGCAGCGCAATTGATAGCGACAAACGGTTTTTGCGCCCGCGGGCTGGCATTGTGGATGCTCTGGGCGAAGACCTCCTTGCCGACACCGGTTTCGCCGGTAATTAATACCGACGAGTCGGTGACGGCAAATTCGCGGGCCATGCTGATCGCATCGCGAATCGAGGCGCTGGCGCCAATGATGTCAGCAAAGCTGAACGAGGCGATATGGCCGCCGGAATAGATTTTTTTGCGGATGGCAGCCTCCCATTGTTGAATTTTGCCTGTTTCCTGAAATGTGGCTACTGCGCCGGCGATCTTTCCGTTCACCAGAATCGGGATTTTGTTGCAAAGAATCTGGCTGTTGGGCAGATCGATGATTTGGCCCAGCTCTTCCCGTCCGGTTTGCAAAAGCCGTTCCAGCGCCAGACGGGGTAAGACCTGATTGACCGGTTTGCCGAGCGCTTCGTTCTGCACAATGCCACTGATGTTGATGGCAGCTGGATTGCAAATAACGATCTGCTGTTCACGGTTGATCGACACCACTCCTTCGTAAGAGTAGTCGAGCACCGTGCGAAATAGGGTGCCTTTTAATTTTTCAGCCAGCCGGGCCGCATAAATCCGTTTGGCTTCCAGCACCGACTGCAGGATGCCTTCGGCGCCGCTCTCAATCAGTACATGCGGCAAATTGTGCTTGCGGGCTTCATGTCCGGTGATTACGCCACCGACAATCACTTCGGCGCCGTCATGGAAGGCCTGCAGGACTTTGGCCTCGGCTTCAAATTCATTTTCGATCAGGTACTGGCGCAACTCCACGTCGAGAATCGGCGGCAGGCAGTCGATGCCGAGAATCATCGAGGCAAAGGCGACCACGCCGACCCGATGCCCCAGACGGCGGGCCTGATGCACGGTGCGCAAGATGTCAAATCCGGTGATGGGCAGTTCGACCACGATGATGTCGGGAAAGTTTTCCTTGATCGCTTTGGCAGTGCCGCCACGGCTAATGATGATTTCGGTTCCTTCATTAATAAGTTCCCTGGCTTTTTCGACTCCGGCGCTCAGCAATCCCTGCTCGATGCGAATATCGGCATGGGATTGAGCCAAAGCAGTTTGCGCGGTAAATAAAATTTTTTCATCCGGCGCGAGAAAAGTGATCATGGAGAACCTCCTTGAAACAAAATGAAACGTTATGCGACAAATATAACGCATTATACGTTTCGATGCAACGTTAATATTTTGAATAATGGCGCTAATTGACGGTTTTTATTGTTGGCATCATTTATGCATAAGAATCTATCCAGTAAGGGTGACATAACGAAATAAAGGAGGAAATCGTGTGAAAGAGTACAGTTTCAGGTATGGAAAAGGCTCTGTCAAGTTTTCCCTGGATCCGGCGCTGGTATTGGATGAATTGGTAATCAATGAATTTCCGGCGCTGCCCGATCCGGCTGCTGCCGTGTTGGCGGCCATTCGCAATCCCATTGGCACGCCGCCGCTGCGGGAAATCGTAAAACCAGGC
>CAZOJA010000422.1:0-2328 GCA_964579955.1 uncultured Veillonellaceae bacterium
CGATCGCCGCGTCACTGGCGCTTACGGCGCCGCAGGCAGGACTGCTGGTGGTCACGCCGGAAACGGCGGCGCTGCTCGGCGGCATCATTGCCGACCCCGGTTCGCTGCGCCAGGCGGAAGCCGCGCAGGTGTCGGCAGAGGAACTGGCGGCGTTTCCGTTTGCCGTCGAAGCGGATAATGTGGCGCTCGCCCTGCTCGTCTGCGAGCTGGCCGGAGTGCCGCGCCCGCAGGCGCTGGCTGCGATGCAGGCATCACAGCCGGACAGCGGCAACCTGACCGTGCGGCAATTGCCGCTGCCGGGCGCGGGCTCGCTGCGGCTGGTCGATGCACTGGCTGCCAACGACCCCGAATCGACAGAGATCCTCTGGCAGCGTTACACCCAGGGAACTGCCGACGGCGTATTGCTGCACGCACGGGCCGACCGGCGGCTGCGGACGGAAAGTCTGTGCCGGCTGCTGACCGGGCTGCATGACGGGCCGTTTTACCTGACCGGCGATGCGCAGTTTGCCGCGCGCTGCCTGCGGCGGCTCGGCGTGGCGGACGAACGGATCGTGCCGGTCGGGCAGGCGTCTTTGGCCGCGGTGACAGAACAGCTGCTGCAGACGCGCCGACAGGGGCAGGAATACGCCGTGTACACCCTGTTTGCCGCCGGCAACCGGAAAGGATTTGTGGCCTGATCGTGCATTTTTTATTTATCGGCATCCTGATTTCACTCCTGATAACGGAAACGACCGGTTTTTCGCCGGGCGGCATCGTGGTTGCCGGCTATCTGGCGCTGTTTGCCCATCAGCCGGTCTGGCTGGCCGGCACGCTGGCAGTGTCGTTGGCCAGCTGGGGCGTGGTCCGGCTGCTGGGCCGCTGTCTGCTGCTGTATGGCCGCCGGCTGTTTGCGATGCACCTTTTGACCGGAATGCTGCTGGGGCAGGCGGTAATGCTGTTTGGCCGCGGCTGGGCCCACTGGGACTGGGGACTGAACGTGATCGGCTGGATCGTACCCGGCCTGTTGTCACGCGACTTTGACCGGCAGGGACTGCTACCGACCGTGGCGGCGACGGCTCTCGCCGTAGCGCTGATCCGGCTGGCCGCGCTGCTCGGCGACGGAGTGCTATGGTAGGGCGGCTGTGGCTGCTGCTGGCGGCGACCGTGTTGCTGCTCGCCCTCTGTCAGCCGTTCATGCTGGCGCAGCCGACGCTGTACCAAAACGAAAAGCGGGCGGCGCTGGAGCTGGCGCAACAGGCGCAGGCCCTGCTCGGACCGCGGATCGGCGGCCCCGAATACACGTTGATCACGACCACGCTGGCGCCGCCGGAGGCCAAACGGCTGTCGCTGCACCCCGACTTTGCGGCGGTGGCGGCGGGCTGGCTGAAGCAGGCCGGCATCGGTCCGGGCAGCCGGGTGGCGGTCAATTTGTCCGGCTCGTTTCCGGCACTGAATATCGCCGTGTTGGCAGCCATCCGTGCGGTGGGCGCCGAGCCGGTCATCACCGTTTCGGTCGGTGCTTCGACCTGGGGCGCCACCGATCCCGATTTTACCTGGCTGGACATGGAAGATCAGCTGCAGCAGGCGGGCTTGTGGCCCTGGCGGGCAGCGGCCGCCTCGATCGGCGGAGTCGGCGACAACGGAGGCGGCCTGACGCCGGAAGGCAAGGAACTGGCGCTGGCGGCGATCCGGCGCAGCGGTACGCCGCTATTAGCCGCGCCGGATCTGCGGACTGCGATCAACCGGCGGCTGGAACTGTACCGGGGGGCTGAGCAAGAACTGCCGTCAGTGCTGGTGAATGTCGGCGGCAGTCATGTGCTGTTCGGCGAAGCCGGCCACCGTGCGCCGCTGCCGCAGGGCCTGAATCAGGGATATCATCCCTTGCTGGCGGCGCAGGACGGGCTGGCGGCGGCATTCCTGCAGACAAACCGGCCGGTGATTCACTTCCTCAACATCCGCCAATTGGCGGCGCAATACGGGATTGCCGAAAATACGCCGGCGGGGACCAGCGGTGCATTCTTGTCGCGCCAGCTGCCGCTGCCGCTGCGGATCGCCGGCGCCGTCTGGCTGGTGTTGGTGTTTATCCTGCTAAAAAAGAACTTTTCGCCAAGACAGGATTTTTGGTTTCGCCGGTCAAATAGTAATAGGTAAGCAGAACAGGAGGAACGATATGAAAAAGATATGGGCAGGCTTATTGACGGCTTTATTTTTGACGATGTGCGCCAGCGCGGCGATGGCGGCGCCGGAGCCGACCAAGCTGGTGGAAGTGTTTCGCAAGCCGGGTGTAAATTATAGCGGATTCAAATCGATCGGCAACGAAGTGTCGATCAGCATCCGGCCGGTGGGGGA
>CAZOJA010000423.1:0-2328 GCA_964579955.1 uncultured Veillonellaceae bacterium
AACACAAATACTGGATATCACCTTTTTCGGCCAACTCTACCGCCGGTTCAATCCGATCGCCGGAATAGCCGGCTCCGGACCCCAGTCTGATTTTTTTCATGTAACTCACCTCAAACTCATTCGGTTTTTCAAGCCCAGATTATAATCGGAAGGCACCCGTTAGTAGCGCTACCACCGTCATTACGACCGTTGTGGCAAAAACATAGGGAATTGTAAATTTCTGATGATCGCCAAGATCGACGTTAGCCAATCCGATCAATAGGAAGGTCGAGGCTGTCAGTGGACTCACCGGAAAACCGGTTGTCATCTGTCCCAGAATCGCTGCCCGGGCGACTTCGATCTTTGCTACGCCCATTGCTTCGGCTGCCGTAGCCAGAACAGGCAATACGCCAAAATAATATGAATCAGGATCAAACAACAGGCTGGCCGGCATCGAAGTAAGCGCCGTCAGAACTGGCAGATGTCCACCCAAGCTTGGCGGAACAAAGGCAACCAAGGAGCTGGCCATCGCCTTGATCATGCCGGATTTTGTCAAAATTCCGGTAAAAATGCCAGCGGCCATGATGATCGCAATCATGAATATTGCCGACTTGCCTTGAGCAACTATTCGCTCTTGCTGCAATTTTACATCTGGATAATTGATGACAAGCGCAACCACCAAGGCCAGCATGAACACAACCGGTAAAGGAATGAATTTTCCTTCAACCAGGGCAACAATGGCTACGACCGTCACCAGAACGTTGATCCAAACAAGATTGGGTCGCTTCAGTTCATTGATTTTCAACGCATCCGCCGTCACCAAGTCTTCAGCCTGAATTGTGCCAACACCGATCCGGGCACGTTCTTTGCGTCCCAACCAATAACTAAAAAATAGAACAGTGAGCAATCCGGCGATCTGCGCCGGGATGACCGGGTTGAAAAGTTCGGTCATATTGAGTTGCAGCGATGTTGCCGCACGTAATGTTGGGCCACCCCACGGCAACATGTTCATCGTTCCGGCGCCGAGCGCAACAATGCAGGTCAATACTTTTCGATCCATGCCCAGCTTGTCATAAATCGGCAGCATGGCCGGAATTGCAATCAGGAAAGTGGATGCCCCCGATCCGTCAAGGTGAGCCAACATGGCAATCAGAGCAGTCCCCACCGCTACTTTGACCGGGTCGCCGCCACCGTACTTAATAATCCGTTTGATGGCCGGGTCGAACATGCCGACATCATTCATCAGGCCAAAATACAGGATCGCAAACATAAGCATTACCCCGACCGGCGCTACACTTTTTATTCCTTCAAATGCAAACGCGCCCAACTTAGGACCAAACCCCGCCAAAGCGCCAAAAATCATCGGCACGGCAATGAGCGCCACGATGACCGATGCTCGCTTGGTCATAATGAGTGCAAGCAACGCGACAATGATGCAGAAACCCCAAACAGACAGCATAAATGAATCCCCCTTTTTCGAATTTGTCACATTATTAAGCAAGTTCCGTGCCAATTATATTCACGGAAAAATCGATGTTTTTTTATCATATTTGCGAAAAACAAAACAAACGCCTGCAGCAGCTGACTTATTTTCAGCCGATACAGGCACTTCTCAAATTTGATATTATTTTCCCCGGTTTATCAATTTTGCGAAGGACGTTGAAGACGACGGTACAGTCCCGCAATCGATATTCCTAAAATTTCTGCTACCCGTCGTTTACCTTCCGTTGATTCACCATAAACCTTAAGCAACTGAAGAATATTTTGCCGTTCGAATTCACGAACCCGCTCGCTGAGCGTTCCGCCATTAATAAACTGGAGGGCGGCATTGGCCTGGGCCAACACCCGCCGCGGCAAATGTTCCGGCAATATTTCCTTGCCTGAACTCATCGTACAGCAAAATTCAATGCTGTTTTTCAATTCCCGCACATTGCCCGGCCAGTCGTACTCCTGAAAAATCTTCGCCACCTCATGGCTGATGACGATCGGCGCTTTTTTCGGATTGCGGTGACTTTCCGCAAAGTGCTTTGCCAACAATGGAATATCTTCTTTACGCTTTCGTAGTGGCGGCAAATTAATTTGAAACACATTCACCCGGTAATACAGATCCTGACGAAATGTATTTTTTTCCACCATCAGCTCCAAATCCTGGTGCGTGGCGCAAATCACCCGAATATCAATCCGCTGTTCAGCGAAGCCGCCAACCCGACGAACCATTTTTTCCTGCAACACCCGCAAAAGCTTTGCCTGCAGATCATTGCCCATATCACCGATTTCGTCCAGAAACAGGGTCCCGCCATCAGCCAGTTGCAACAGACCTGGTTTTCCGCCTTTTTTCGATCCGGTAAA
>CAZOJA010000424.1:0-2328 GCA_964579955.1 uncultured Veillonellaceae bacterium
GCCGATGACCGGATCCTTTCAAATGTATCCGCGTGGCGGCGTAACACTGCCGGAATTGAAAAAAACCGGCGACGCAAAACTGACCATTGCTTTAGGCCGGTTTGCTTCGTTGGATGCGGCGGAAACGTTGGAGAAAAAATGCAAGGTACGGGCGGCAACATTGCGGACCCCGATCGGCATTAAGGCGACTGATGCGTTTGTCATGGCGTTGCGTGGTGCCTTTGCCGTCGAAGTTCCCCGCGAGCTCGAAGAGGAACGCGGCCAGCTTGTCGATATCATGACAGATACCCATTTCCATTTCCATGGCAAGCGGGTGGCTGTGTTTGGCGATCCGGACATTGTGGCCGCAATGACTGAGTTTTTGCTTAGCCTTGGCATGAAGCCAATTCATGTTTTGACCGGTACGCCAGGCGGTGCGTTGGGTTCAGGCATGGCCGGCTTTGAAGGAGAAGTCAAGGAAATGTTGTCTGCTGCTGGTGTAACCGCCAATGTCAAATCAGCCGGCGATTTGTTTACACTGCATCAATGGATTAAGAATGAACCTGTTGATTTGCTGATCGGCAATACCTACGGCAAGTTTATCGCCAAAGCGGAGGACATTCCTTTTGTCAGACTCGGCTTCCCGGTTCTCGACCGCAGCGTGCATTCGTACTTGCCAGTGGTCGGTTATCGCGGCGCAATGCGCTTGATCGAAATGATCAGCGGCGCACTGCTGGACCGGCAGGACCGAGACGCGGCCGATGAAGACTTCGAATTGGTGATGTAATATCGAGTTATTCAGCAGCTCAACAATGCAGAGGAGGTGACAGTCATGGGTGTTCCATCTATTCTGGAAAATCGTCAACAATCGATCGTTTTCAAAGGGCGGAAAAAGCAGGAAATCCGCTGTGAAACCGATAGCGAAGCAGGCTGCGTCAGTCAACGCGCCTGCGTGTACTGTGGGGCGCGGGTCGTGCTCAATCCCGTGGCTGATGCGCTGCATCTTGTGCATGGGCCGATCGGTTGCGCCAGTTATACCTGGGACATCCGTGGCAGTCTGAACAGCGGGGCCGATTTGTATCGCAACAGTTTTTCCACCGACCTCAAGGAGCAGGATATTATCTTTGGCGGTGAAAAAAAGCTGGCTGCGGCGCTGGATGAATTAATTCCCCAGTTTCAGCCGCCGCTGGTTTTCGTTTACTCCACCTGCGTGGTCGGTGTGATCGGCGATGATCTCGATGCTGTCTGCAAAGCGGCTTCCCTGCGCTATGGAATTCCGGTCAAACCGGTGCAGTCCAGCGGTTTTATCGGCAGTAAATCGGCTGGCTACCGGGCTGCCTGCGATGTGCTGTTCCAGTTGATCGAGCCGCCGCAGCCAGTGGAAGAAGACACTAAAAGGTTTCGGCTCAACTACCTTGGTGACTTCAACCTGGCGGGTGAAGCCTGGATCATCCGCAGCTATCTGGAACGAATCGGCGTAACGGTCAATGTGGTGTTTACCGGTGATTCGCGTTACGAACAGATTCGCGGCGCAGCCAACGCCGACCTCAACATTATTCAATGCGCCGGTTCCATGCATTATCTGGCCGGCAAACTGCAGGAAGCCTACGGGATTCCCTGTCTGTCCGTTTCCTTTCTCGGGCTTGACGACACGGCGGCAACGCTCAGGGCGATTGCCCGGCATTTTAACGATCCGTCAATCAGTGAGCAGGCGGAGGCGCTGATCGCCGCGGAGTCCGCGCGAGTGATGCCGACCATTCTCGAATACAAGGCCCGGCTGCAGGGAAAAAAAGCAGCGGTTTATGTTGGCGGTGGTTTCAAGGCGATTTCCCTGATCAAACAGTTTCGCGAAATCGGCATGGAAGTCGTGATGATCGGCACCCAGACCGGTCGCAAGGAAGAATATGAAAAAATGGACAGTTTGGTAAACGAAGGCGCGGTCATTCTGGATGACGCCAATCCGGCCGAACTGGAGCGGTTCATGCTGGAACAGGGGGCGGACCTGTTGGTCGGCGGGGTCAAGGAACGTCCACTGGCCTACAAATTGGGCGTAGCGTTTGTTGACCACAATCACGATCGCAAACATCCACTCAGCGGTTATGCCGGGGCGGTGAATTTCGCCGCCGAAGTCTACTCAACGCTGGGATCGCCAGTCTGGCAAGCAGTTCAGGGAGGTGTGCGCCATGGGCGAGTATAACCGGGACTTATCACAGAACCCTTGCCATATGTGCATGCCGATGGGCGGAATTTTGGCCCTGAAGGGAATTGAAGGGGTGATGCCGCTGCTGCATGGCTCGCAGGGTTGCAGTACCTACATGCGCCGTCATATTGCCGAGCATTTCAATGAAC
>CAZOJA010000425.1:0-2324 GCA_964579955.1 uncultured Veillonellaceae bacterium
CAAATTGATGTGCAACTGAAGCGGCGGTTTGATCTGGTGCCCAATTTGGTGGAGACGGTCAAGGGTTATGCGACGCACGAGCGGGAGGTTTTTGACAAGGTCACACAGGCCCGTTCGATGATCCAGTCCGCGCAATCGCTGGAACAACGTCAGCAGGGAGAAAACATGCTGACCAATACGCTGCGGTCTTTGTTTGCGGTTGCTGAGGCATATCCGCAGTTGCAGGCCAATCAAAATTTTTTGGAACTGCAGCAACAATTATCTGATTTGGAGGCAAAAATTGCCTTTGCCCGGCAATTCTTCAATGATACTACGATGAAGTTCAACACTGAAATACAGTCTTTTCCAACCAATATACTGGCAGGCATGTTCGGGTTTCAGTCCATGCCATACTTCCAGGTCGATGATGCACAGCGTGAGGCGGTGGCAGTCAAGTTCTAAGGGGGCGATCCGATGCGCTTTGCCAAATGGTGCTTTAAGGGGTTCGTTCTACTAATAATACTGTTTTTTGCCATTTTAATCTTGTTTGGCGATACAGCTTGGTTTAGACGCGCAACCGGGGAAAAATTCTTCGAAGAACTTGAAGTGCGGGTTGAAGCACAGTTGCTGCCAGACGGCAGTATGGCGGTGAAAGAGACACACACTTTACAGTTCAACGGCGAATTCTCGCGCTATCGTCGGCAAATCCCTCATAAAGGTTTTGGCAACATGCAGGTCATTCGGGTGTCGGAATCGGCCCAGGAGTACCAGCGCCTGCAAACAGTTTCGGGCCGGCCAGCCGGAAAATATACCTTTGGCCGTGGCCGGGAAGCCGGTAGTGATGTATTCAATATTGAAATGTATTTTCAGGCCAAAGATGAAAAACGCAGCTTTATCCTCGAATATCTGGTGTTAGATGTAGTCCGGGTCCATGCCGATGTGGCGGAACTATATTGGCAGTTCTTGGGGAAAAACCGTTCCGTTGCCACGGATTTTATGACTGTGACGCTGCAGATTCCCGCCGGGGCAGCGCCGGATCAAGTGCGGGTGTGGGGACATGGCCCTGTGCGCGGCGATGTGAAGAAACTCAGTGCGACGCAATTGAGATGGGAAACGACAGACTTACCAAAAGACCGTTTTTTGGAAGGCAGGGTTGTCTTTCCGCCAAGTTTAACGCCACAGGCTAAAGTGTTGACCAGAAAAACCGCATTACAAGCGATTTTAGCAGAAGAACAGCGCTGGGCTGAACAGCGGGAGGCTGAGCAGCGAGAAGCTCGTTACATTATGCTGGGATCAATAGTTTTTGCTATTCTGGGTTGTGCGGTAGCCTGGTTCTTGTTTAACCGCTATGGGCGCAAATTCAAAGGGCTGGTTGAAGTCGAATATTACCGTGAGCTGCCGGGCAATTATTCGCCGGCTGAAACAGGCTATCTCTGTGAAATCGGCAAGCTGAAACCACAGGCGATTTCAGCGACGTTCATGGATCTGGCCCGACGGGGCTATATCCGCATGGAACCGTCCACTACACCGGAAACCAAGGATATCCTGGTTCGCCAGCTGAAACCATTTGGTGAAGAATTACGGGTGCATGAACGGATGCTGCTGGATTTCTTTTTCAATCAGGTGGGGTCGCTGCAACCGGCAGTCTGGTTTGGCGCGTTAAAGCAGTTTCGCAAGTCCAATCCGCGAGAGATGAAGGCTTTTGTAGAACAATTCCGCACAGTGGTTACGTTGTCCGTGGAAGCCAAGGGATTTTTGGAAAAAAATCGCAAGGGTGTAAAGCTCGCTGGTTGGGGCTTTATCATTACGGCTATTATTGCCGCACTTGCCTATAGCATTCGTGAGTTTGCCCCGATGATTGCGTCATCGGTAGTTGCCGGTGCATTTTTAGCCGTAACGATAAAATCACGCAATTTTACACGTGAAGGCCAGGAGCAGTACGATTTGTGGCAGGCTTTCCGCCGTTTTCTCACCGATTTTTCCAACATGGATCGTGCGGAGTTGCCGCAACTGATTTTGTGGGAACATTATCTGGTGTATGCGGTGGTGTTGGGCGTAGCTACAGAGGTAATTAAACAATTGCCGTTTGTCTATCCGCAAGTCAACGATCCGAACAGTGATTTTGGCTATTACTGGGGAGGCATGTATCATACGCGTTATGATGCCGTTGGCGGAACAGAGACTTCTTTTGCTGGACTGGCCGGCGTTACGGACATGATGAATTCGCTAAATGATTCTTGGAGCAGTGTGGTGACTGCAGCCGGCTCATCATCCGGCGGAAGTTCTTCTGGCAGCGGTGACGGCGGAGGCTTTTCCGGTGGTGGAGGCGATGGCGGCGGTGGCGG
>CAZOJA010000426.1:0-2320 GCA_964579955.1 uncultured Veillonellaceae bacterium
TGGGACGGGCCCGGACGATTTCCGGCCCTGTCGCGTTTGCCGGTTACTTGCCGGTGCTGTTTGCCGCTTTTCTGGCTGCAGCCGTTGCCGCAGGCGCCAGCTTCCTTTATTTTTCCACCAAAGGTCCTGGTTCACAGCATGCGCCAATTCTGATCAGTTTGGTTGCCGGCCTGATTACCGGCGCCATTGCCATGAAATCCCGCATGTGCCTCAGCGGTGGTTTTCGCGACTTCTTTCTGGTCAAAGACACCAGCCTGCTAAAAATTTATGGACTAATCTTCGTTAGCGCCGCACTGGCCAATGTTTTCTTTGGCAGCTTCAAACTTGGTTTCACCGGCCAACCACTGGCTCACACGATGCATCTGTGGAATTTCCTCGGCCTTTACCTGGTTGGAGTTAGCGCCACACTGCTCGGCGGTTGCCCGTTGCGGCAATTAATTATGGCTGCTGAAGGCAACACGGACGCAGGAATCTGCGTCCTTGGCATGCTGGCTGGCGCCGGAGTTGCCCATACGCTCAATATGGCAGCCAGTGGCGCTGGAGTTCCCGTTAACGGGCAATTGGCGGTTGGCGTAGGTATTGCGGTTACTTTTGCCATCGGTTGGCTGTTCCGTGAAAAAACGCTGGTCGAATCAATCGCCTAGGAAGGAGAATACACAGATGGAAAAGAAATTAGATTTACGTGGTTATAGCTGCCCGATTCCTCTCTTGCGGACCCGCGATGCACTGGCAACCTGTGACAGCCTCACCGTGATCATCGATGAACCGGCTGCCCGGGAGAACATTCTCAAGTTCGCCGCATCGCAGCACTACAAAGTCGACTGCACCGACAGCAAAGAGGAATGGACGCTGCATATTGTAAAATAACCGCGATACTGACGCAAAGGACGATCTTCATTTGCTTGAGACAATTCGGATCATCACCTTCCCCTCGGTCTGGCATGCCTTTCGGGCAGAGAAAATCCTCAAGACCGCCGGCATCGGTTGCACAATGATTCCTGTGCCGCGTGAACTGAGCAGTTCCTGTCAGGGCTTGGCGGCAAAAATTGAAGCGACCGCCTTGGCGCAGGCGCTCGACCTGCTGGATGAACAGCAGGTGCAAATAGAAAAGCGCGGCGTTACCGTAAGTAGACTGTAACAAAAAAAGCTACGACTGCTGCCTAAATCGGGCAACGGACGTAGCTTTTTCATTACCGTGAGTCTTGGCTCAATTCAGCAGTTCCGGCGCTGTGAACAGTGGCGTGGAAAGATATCGCTCTCCGGTATCCGGCAAGATTACGACGATAACCTTCCCTTTATTTTCCGGCCGCCGGGCCACTTGCGTCGCAGCCCACACGGCGGCGCCGCAGGATATCCCGATTAGCAGCCCTTCGGTTCTGGCCAGTTCACGTCCGGTTGCCATAGCATCATCATTTTTCACCGTGATGATTTCATCAATTACCGTTCGGTTAAGCACATCCGGCACAAATCCGGCGCCGATCCCCTGGATTTTGTGCGGCCCGGGCTGCCCGCCCGACAGCACCGGCGAATCGGCAGGTTCCACTGCAATAACCTGCACGGAAGGATTGCGAGCTTTCAACACTTCACCAACACCGGTGATGGTTCCCCCCGTTCCCACCCCGGCAACAAAAATATCCACTTTGCCTTCAGTATCTCGCCAGATTTCTTCGGCGGTAGTTTTGCGATGAATTTCCGGGTTGGCGGGATTCTTAAACTGCTGGGGCAAAAACGAGTTAGGGTTGGCCTGCGCCAATTCCTCCGCTTTACGGATCGCGCCCTTCATTCCCTCGGCGCCGGGTGTCAGCACCAGTTCAGCTCCCAATGCTTTCAGCAGGTTGCGGCGCTCCACACTCATCGTTTCCGGCATCGTCAGAATCAATTTATAGCCGCGTGATGCCGCGACGAACGCAAGGCCAATGCCGGTATTGCCACTAGTCGGTTCGATAATTACAGTATCGGGCTTGATTTTCCCCGCTGCTTCCGCCGCTTCAATCATTGCAAAAGCAATCCGGTCTTTCACGCTGCCCAGTGGATTGAAATACTCCAGTTTGCCAATAATCGGCCCAGGCAGGCCAGCTTCCCGGCTATATCTGTTCAATGCCAGCATCGGCGTGTTACCGATCAAGTCTGTAAGTTTTTGTGCGATATTGCCCATTATTTTCGCCTCCCTGATTAGCGCGACCGCGCTTTGTAATTCCGATTATAATGCTCGGAATTGTTCGTTGTCAATAGCGCGGCATTAACCCAGCTTCTCCTGTTCAGTCAACAGTTGATTCAAGCTGCCGGTTTGATACCCGGCCAGGTCAACGGTAATAAATAC
>CAZOJA010000427.1:0-2317 GCA_964579955.1 uncultured Veillonellaceae bacterium
TCAATTTGCAAAAACGGCGCAAAGCCTGCGCCCATTCCATATACCATTCCCGGCCGCACCGCCACCAAAAAGAACCGGCCCGGTTTTCCGTCCGCTCCCGGCATGTCTTCCGCCCCTGCGGACACTACCCGGTTATTTTTCGTGCCTGCAGGTAAAATGAATGCACTGGACAAATATCCCGCGTAGGAAACTGCCGACCCGCCTTCCGGCACGACGACTCCGCCCAGCAGTCGATAGATGTCGCCCGGCATATCACCATTGGCTGATGCACCAACCTGTCCACCGAAATTTGTGTTGCTGGTCGGCCAGTACGGAGCAAATACTCCATGTGTCGCCACCATAAAGCGGGATGAAAAACCAGGACGCGGCGCTCCTGCATACCAGTAGCCACCCCGATCCTTCGCCAGTTCCGGATGAGTAAAGGGATCCCAGCCACCCGGGCAAGCCGGCGCCTGCAGTTCCGACAGACCAATTCCCAATGTACCTCGTTTGGCATCTTCCGGCTGGCCTTTACGGACATAAGTCAGAACCGGTTCGATCTTGTTGGCGCCTTGCCCTTCAGCAGCAATCAGCAGAACATCGCCGGAAAACCAAGGGTAATTGATGTGATCAAGATGACGAAACTTTTGCAAATCCGCCTTTGTATAGCGCCCGTCGGTTCCCGGCGAAGGCAAGCCGCCTTCCACATAACCTTCAAATTGCGTTTCGCCGCGTGCCAGATACTCCTTACCAACCCGAACTTTTTTACCGCGGGCTTCTACCGGCGAGTCCGGCGGAAATATTACGCCAGCATGTGTCAGCGAAGCCATCCACAGTCTGCCGTCTTTGTCTGTAGCCTGGGCGCGAATCACAGCCAGATACTCGCCCGGCTCCTCCAGCAATAGCGGTTTCAATCCATTCGCCGGCCCAAACACACCACTTTCCGTCGTTTTTCCGCTATAGGCAATCGTCTTGCGCCGGGCCGGATCAGATTGCGGAATCACTGTCAGTTCTACGGCAACTTCGCCGGACAGCCCGGGGTTGATCGCGATGGCTGCTCCGTAACGTTGGCCGGTTTGAAACGCCTGCCCCAAAAATGTTGCGGTTGCAATTGTCAACCGCTCTGCGATATGGAACCGATAAGTGCCGCCAGCTTCATAACGGTTGCCCCATCGGTCTAGCAGCGCTCCGCGCAACACCAGTGTATGTGCGCCGTATTCTTCGGCCCGCCACCGGCCTGCCTTCGCGTCGACGGCCGCCAGCCCGCCGTCGCGGCCAGGCATCAGGCGGATATTCTCAAAACGGATTACTTTCCCGGATGGAAAGTGCAGTTCCGCATCCACTTTCCCCGCATCAGCCGCCCAATCCAGTTGTCGCTGTTTATCCGACTTCCAGGCCAGTATATCAGGAATCACGTCATATTCCTGCCGCCGGCCGCGGGCATCTTCCAGCGGAAAAATCGGATCCGCCGGAGCAATATGCCGAGGCGACAAAGCAAAATACGCGGCATCTTCCGCTGCGACAATTCCCCGCTGCCCATTGGACGAATACCGGGACATCGCCACCCAAGGGACTCGCAGCCGTTTTTTCGTATTGCCTATGCCAAGCGGAATTGGCGCCGAGAACAGTTCCGACCATCCCTCGCGCTGTTTTCGGGCAAACCCTTCCCCGTTCAGACTATGACGATGATTAACATGGCCGGGCCGGTTTTCTGTCAGACCAAAATCACAGCGCAATCGGATCACGCCGTTGGGGGCATCCGCCGGAACGACAAACCGAAACGGAAACCGTATATCCATCGATCCATCGCTAGCCCGCGTCAACGACTTTGCCGGAATTTCCACCAGCACATCGGCATAAGACCGATAGGGACTGCCGCCGCGTGGCCCCAGCACTCCCTGCGGCCCGCCTTCGATCGCCAACCCGGTTGGCGTGAGAAACGTCGAACAGCCGATCCCCTGCACCAGCCGCAAATGGCCTGCGCTGTCAAACAAGCGTTCAGCACTGACCAGACACAGCCATTTTTCTGCAACCAAGCCATCTTCCGCCATCGCAGCCAAGGTTGCTGCCGGCAAAGACAACATGGCCTCGCCTTCGACCGTTTGCCCCGGACTCCAATTGCCGGCTGGCAGGCGCAGTTCGCCAACCCACGGCCCATTTTCGCTCTCACGGGTGATCTGGTCGCGGTAAAGTGGACCGGCACTGTAACCCACCCGGGTCAACACACGATAAAACGGGTCCCAGCCGAACCAAGTCACTGCACCGGCCACCGCCGCAACCATCGTCTGCAGCCAAACTCTCCGACTGACAAGCATCGGTGTCCCTCCCTGTGTTTCCC
>CAZOJA010000428.1:0-2298 GCA_964579955.1 uncultured Veillonellaceae bacterium
ACGCCTGAGCGATTCTGCATCGAGCCGCAACGCGAGTATTTCGACTATCTTTATGCGGCCAGCGATTTGCGGGAACTGGCCGGTCGAAAATATCACGCCAAACGCAATTTTGTCAACCGGTTCCGGGCGACACATCAGGATTGGAGTTATAGTCCTCTGACCAACGAGTGCGTCGAGGACTGTCTGCAGGTGGCGGCGGCATGGTGCCAGGAAAGGGACTGCGAGGCAAGCTCGGTGCTCAGCAATGAGTTTCGGGCGATAGAAGAAGCGCTTAAACATTTTGAGCTGCTTGGCCTGCGCGGCGGTATCCTGCGGCTGGCGGAACGACCGGTGGCTTTCAGTTTTGGCGAGTTGCTGAACCCGGATACCGTCGTTATCCATATGGAAAAAGCCGACCCGTCGATAACGGGACTTTTTCCGATGATCAACCAGGAATGCTGCCGTCAGGCCTGGGGTGACGCGGTCTGGATCAACCGCGAGGAAGACATGGGAGAAGAGGGGCTGCGCAAAGCCAAGGAATCGTACTATCCGGTCCGGCTGGTTGAAAAATACAAGATATTTCTGAAGGAGGACTGACAATGGCGCAAGATTGTTCGTTCGATGTAGTGTCCCAGGTTGATATGCAGAGTATGGACAACGCGGTGAACCAGGCGATGAAGGAAATCAGCCAGCGTTATGATTTTAAGGGAGTTTTGGCTGAAATCACCGTCGAGGCGGCAGGGCTTAAATTTGCCGCTCAGGATGAATTCAAACTGGAAGCCATGATGGACGTTTTGCGGCTGAAAATGGTGAAAGCAGGCATCTCGGCCCGCGCGTTGACCCCGGGCAAACTGGAGCAGGCTTCCAAAGGGACCGTGCGCCAGGTGATGGCGATCCAGAGCGGAATCGCCGCCGACAAGGCCAAAGCGATCGTGGCTTCGGTCAAGGGGCTGAAACTGAAGGTCCAGGCGCAGATCATGGGCGATCAGGTCCGCGTGTCCAGTCCGAAAAAAGACGACCTGCAGAAAGTGATCGCTCATTTGCGGGCGCAGGACTTCGGCATCGACCTGCAGTTCATCAACATGAGGTCCTAGCCGGAAGCAGCATGACAAAATCAGATGTTCGCTCCCTGCGGAGTTGGTTCACTGAATACGTGAAAACTTTTTATTCGGATGATGCGGATATTCAGGCGCATATCCGGCTGAAAGAGCAACATACGGCGCGGGTCTGCGAACGCATGAGCGAACTGTCCGGCGCATTGCGGCTGGACAAGGAGCAGACGGCGCTGGCCGAAACTGTCGCCCTGTTCCATGATGTGGGGCGCTTTCGGCAATATGCCCGCTATCGCACCTTCAATGACTTTCGTTCGGAAGACCATGCTTGCCTGGGGGTGCGGATTCTGCGCGAGACCGGAGTCTTGTCACAGTTGCCGCAATCAGAGCAACAATTGGTGCAAAAAGCGGTACGTTACCATAACGGTCGCGACATTCCGGACGATTCGGCCGAAGCGGTCTTTCTGGCCAAGATGATCCGGGACGCCGATAAAATCGATATCCTGGCCATGATCACCAGCGAGGACGAATTGTTGCGAATGCTGCCTTCGCCGGAGTTCGGCGGCATGACCCAGGTATCGCCGGGGACGGTCGAATTTGTCCTGCGGGGGCAGGTGGCGCGGTTTGAACACATCCGGACGGCGGCGGACCAGATGTTGTTTCGGATGTCCTGGCTGTTGGACATGAATTTTGCCTGGACCTTTCAAACGGTCCGCCGGCAGGAATATCTGGAAAAGATGGCGGCGCAGCTGCCACAGAACGACTCCGTGCGGCGGGTGGTGGAATACCTGGCGGAGTACCGAGATCAACGGGCGGCTGAAACCGTCTAACAGCAACAGCATTTGCATCTTGCAGTGTTGATTGAATCAAAAGCGGGATTCTTACCGTGCGACGGTAAGAATCCCGCTTTGCTATCCTGCCATGCGGCGACCGCATTCCGTTTATCTGAACAGCGGAACCGTTGTGGCTGCTTCTGTCATCACGGTGATCGTGAAGTCCTCTTTGCCCAGCTTGTCGCGGGCAATCTGCATCGCCTGCTCGGCGCTGGTCGCCGGAATCAGGCCGGCGGCCCGGACAAAATCGGCATTCTCCGGTTTGGTTACGATAATCAACGAAACGGCTTCGGCCATGTAAGCGAATTTGAGCGCGATGAATCCCGGCACGGTAAAGCCGGCCCGCAGGGCAATCTCGCGGTCGTATTTATCGCTAAACTTGAACCAGTCGCTGAAGTCCGGCGGTTCTTTGATGTCGCGGCATTCAAGGAAAC
>CAZOJA010000429.1:0-2283 GCA_964579955.1 uncultured Veillonellaceae bacterium
ATCAAGTCCTTGGGCACGATTCTTACCGGAATCAAACAGATTGCCGGCGCAACGATATTGGGCGACGGTCAGGTCGTATTAATTCTTGATGTGAATGCTCTGGGATAGAGAGGAGGTTTTGTGATGTCGCAAATCGAAAACATGAGCCATGAACTGAAGTTGATTATTTTTAAACTCGGTCGTGAAGAGTACGGTATGGATATATTGCGAGTGCAGGAAATCAAGCGGATGATGGGCATCACCCGCGTGCCGGCGACGCCTTCCTTTATCAAGGGTGTGATTAACTTACGCGGCAGTGTTCTGCCGGTCATCGACCTACGGACCCGACTCGGACTGATTGAAGGCGAGTTGAAGGATGCAGCGCGAATCATCGTGGTTTTGGTCAATGAAACCACTGTTGGCTTTATTGTCGATGAAGTTGTCGAAGTAACCACGATTGACTCGGCACAGATCGACAGTGCTCATACCTTGTCGACCGGACTTTCCACCGAGTACATCAGCGGGATTGCAAAGGCGGACAAGCGTTTGTACATCATGCTGAACCCCGATGCGATCGTTAATATCCAACAAGCGTGAGGTGATTGTTTTGGAGAAAGAGGAAGTATTATCATTAAGCCCCATGCAACTGGATGCGTTACGGGAAATCGGCAACATTGGCGCAGGGAATGCGGCAACCGCGCTGTCGCAGATCATTAACCGGAAAATCGATATGTCGGTTCCACGGTTAAATATCTTACCCCTGAGTGAAGTGCCGGATGTGGTCGGCGGCGCTGATACGATGGTCGCGGGAGTATACCTGAGGGTATTCGGCCCTGCGCCCAGCAGCATTTTATTTCTGTTGCCGCGTGACAGCGCGTTTTCGTTGGTTGACATGGCGATGGGGCGCGAGAATGGAACGACCGATGTGCTAAACGCTATGGATGAATCGGCTTTGATGGAGATTGGCAACATACTGGCCGGATCTTTCCTCAATGCGCTTTCTTATTTCACCAAAATGACGTTGCTGCCTTCGTTGCCGGCCTTGGCGATGGATATGGCCGGGGCGATTCTCAGCGTTATCTTGATACAACTCGGCCAGGTCGGCGACTATGCATTGGTGATCGAAACTGAATTTGCGACGGAAGCCAATGATGTGCGGGGGCACTTTTTCCTGATTCCGGATCCGGGTTCGCTCGGTGTTATCCTTAATACTTTAGGGGTGAACGAATAATGCCGGAATTGATTAAGGTGGGGATGGCCGACCTCAAGACTGGAAAAGCCCCAGACAGCATCATTTCTTACGGGCTTGGCTCATGCGTGGGAATTGCTCTGTATGACCCGCAAACCAAAGTGGGTGGCCTGGCCCATATCATGTTGCCTGATAGCACACAGGCGCGGGCTACCGATAACACAGCCAAGTTTGCTGATACTGCATTACCGGTTTTGTTGGATCAGGTAATTGCGCTTGGTGGCGCTCGCAACCGTCTGACAGCGAAAATCGCCGGTGGGTCGCAGATGTTTAGTTTTGCCCAGGCGACGGATGTGATGCGGATCGGCGATCGCAATGTAGAGGCGGTAAGGACTGTTTTGAAGTCCTTGGCAATCAGGTTGGTTGCGGAGGATGTGGGAGGAAATTATGGTCGAACGGTGGAGTTATTGCTGGAATCCGGCGCATTTGTCATCAAGACGGTAAACAAAGGGGAAAACAGACTGTAGTCTGCAGGACTGCAATCTGGAGGTGAGAACAATCCAGGCCAAAGATGTAGATGCGTTATGGTTGGCTTATCAAAACGAACATTCGGCGGATATCCGCGAAAAACTGGTTCATCATTACCTGCCTCTGGTGAAGGTGGTTGCCGGGCGCATCGCCGTGGGAATGCCGCAATATGTTGAACGGGAAGAGTTAATCAGCAATGGGTATTTTGGCTTGTTGGAGGCTATTGAACGCTTCGATCCCAAACGGGGGTTCAAATTTGAAACTTACGCGGTGGTAAGGATTCGTGGCGCCATTCTTGATGCGATTCGCGCTCAGGACTGGATTCCTGTGTCGGTCCGGCAAAAAGCCCGCGGTTATACGCAGGTTTTGGCGGAACTGGAGCAACAATTGGGAAGATCGGCGACGGACGAAGAAGTTGCAACCGCTATGAATATGACGCCGCAAGAGTTTGGCCAGTTTATCGGACAACTCCAGGCGACGACGGTGATGCCGCTTGAAGATTATACCCATAGCGATTCAATTTCTGATTCCGCAGAAAGCCCCAGTGAACAGGCTGAAATCGGTGAAGTGAAGGAGACTTTGGCGGC
>CAZOJA010000430.1:0-2281 GCA_964579955.1 uncultured Veillonellaceae bacterium
ATATTTTCCAGAATGTACTGCTGAGCTTTTCGTTCCAGCTGGATAAAACAGCCTTTGGGCACCGAGACAAAGCCTTCCTTAATTTCGTGCTGCAGGCTGCGGGTCGTATTGGACAACAGCGCTGCAAACTTCTCTTCAAAATTATACTTCTTGTGAGCCTGGCCGATAAAATCGAGCACAGTAAGGCAGTCTTTACCTGCCACCAGCCTCAAGCCCCGGCCCAATTGCTGCAAAAATACGGTCAAGCTCTCTGTCGGCCGCAGAAACAGGACAGTGTTGACTTCCGGAATGTCCACCCCTTCATTGTAGAGGTCCACCACAAAGAGAAAACGCAAATCGCCACGGACCAGCCTGTCCTTAGCGGTTTTGCGCAGTTCCGCCGGGGACTCAGCGGTCAGATGCATCGCAGGAATCTGCCGCGTGTTGAAATACTCTGCCATAAACCTCGCGTGTTCTTGCGATACGCAGAACCCCAGTCCGATGACTTCTTCGATGTCTGTCACATATTTCAGCACTGACTCCACGATCAGATCTGCACGGCGCCGAGCCACCCCATCCGCAAATGCATACAGGTTGGTCAAATCTGAATTTTGATATCCACCGCGTCCCCAGCGGAGCGAATCCAAGTCCACACTATCCGTCAGGCCATAATACTGGAAAGGCGACAGCAATTTGCGGTCGATCGCTTCCGGCAGCCGGATATCCGCTGCAATCCGTTGGTCAAAATAATCCAGGATGCTTTTACCGTCCATCCGTTCCGGCGTCGCCGTCAACCCCAGCAATATCCGGGGCTGATAGTAGTTCAACAGCGTTTGATAGGTCGGCGCCGCTGCATGGTGAAATTCATCGATCACGATGTAGTCATAATAATCCGCCGAAGTGGTTTGTTCAAACTCCTGCGCATTAAAGGTTTGCACCGAAATAAACAGAGCGTCCAACCGCTCCGGACGGTAGCTTCCCACGAACAAGTCTCCGAAATTCATGTCTTTCAATACGCCTCGAAAACATTCCGCACTTTGCTTCAGAATCTCCTCGCGGTGGGCCACAAATAACAACCGATTGGGCCGGTCAGGATTTTCGCGACAAAACCGTTTGTAATCCAGCGCTGCAATCACCGTCTTGCCGGTCCCTGTCGCCGCCACCAGCAAGTTCTTATAGTAGCCGCGGACTTTGCGCTCGGCCTCCAGTTTGTCCAAAATCTCCTGCTGATAAGGGTAGGGATGAATGTCGAATAGAAACGACACAGACGAATTCGCCCCGACAGTCCGTTCGGCCCTCAGGGCCGCCGCCAGCCGGTAAGCCTGCTCTTCGCTATAGAGTTCAAACTCCTGCGAGTTCCAGTAGCTTTCAAAAGTGTACTCAATTTTTCGAATCGTATCCGGTAAATCTTTTGCCGTTACCTTGACGTTCCACTCCAAGCCGCTGGAAATCGCCGCGTTGGATAGGTTCGACGACCCAACATAGGCCGTGGTAAAGCCGGTTTCACGATAAAACACATAGGTTTTTGCGTGCAATCGTGTTCGCTTGGTTTCGTAAGAAATCTTAATTTCGCTCTGTGCCAGTTTGCGCAGTTCTTCGACTGCCTTGACATCTGTTGCGCCCATATAGGAAGTCGTGATGACGCGGAGCTGACCGCCGTTGCGGCTGAACTCGCGCAACTCGTCCATGATCATGCGCAGTCCGCTCCATTTAATAAACGAAACCAGGAGGTCGATCCGATCACAAGACGCAATTTCTTTTTTCAGTTCTGAATACAAACTCGGTTCGTTGCCTGCCCCCGTGAACAAAGAGCTAATCGACAGCGAAGATTGCGGCCGGACAATCTCGGCCCTTTCGTCGATGGCCAGGAGATTGTTTTTTCGTTCGAGCAAAGCCAACAGTTGTTTGCCGGGCTCCGGCACGGAAAACTCAGCCAGCTCGGGGTCTTGAGTTTCTTGTTTCAGCCATACGAGCAACTTGTTGACCAGCAGAATTTGATCGGCAAGACTGCCGCCACCTTTATAACGGTCCAGACTGTTTTCGATAATCTCCGTCAGATACTTCGCCAGAACCTTTGCCGATTCGGCAGCATCAAGCAGTGCTGACTTTGGGAATTTATCCGTCTGCGCCAGTTCTGTAGCTATCAATTGATTGATCACTTGTTCATAGAGCCCTGCTTTGAGCATCTTCCTGCCTGCCTTTCAGTTCGACGCTTTCTTACCCGTCCACTCGTTCAAGCACAATCCTATCGCGGAAGCCGCCGCGTTCTTCCCACTTGCGGCCTTGGATTTCACGAACTTGT
>CAZOJA010000431.1:0-2281 GCA_964579955.1 uncultured Veillonellaceae bacterium
TTCCGACGGATTATTTGTGAGTATTCACACTTCAGCTACTATGTATTAATTGTATAGGATCTACTTTATCCATTCATAACGGCCTTCATTCTCATTTTACTCCAATGATAAATGAGGAAAATGTATTTGTATATCCAATATGAAAACAAAAATACCAGGGGAACAAACATTGCCTGATAAATAAAACTTTTCCTGTCAATTCCCATCATTTGTCCAACCAAAGCGAGTTCTTCCATGACAATCGGGTGAATTAAATATATGCCAACAACTTTATCCGAAATACTCTTGATCCACTGTTCATTCAACGCCGGCGGCGGCGCCCCCAAAGAAAAAAAGAACAAACAAACAACGAAGGGTAGCGTCATAATAAAAAAATTATCATTCAGCGTGCCGTGAAATTGTTGTATCAGAATGAATCGTTCCACTAACTGCAACGACCCAAACAAGATTATCGCAAAACCAATGCGCATAGCACCCCATTTTGCGATAAACGCATTGACCCGTTCTTCATGAAAAGCAATAAATCCGCCTAACGTACAATAAAATAGGCCAAAAAAAATCGCGGTTCTCGTACGAAACGGCAGGGAATACAAGCCACGATAAGAATCACCGAATAGCCCAAAAATATACAATAATAAACTTATTGCCAGTAATACGCTTAATTTATTGTGCTGAAAACAGAAGTGAAGAATGATGATCGACCATAACAACGCGATGAGAAACCATAAGTGAAAAAACTCCACATATCCGCCAGAATAAAATACTTGATAGAGAAGTTTTATAGCATTCTTATAATCATTGACTGAAAAAGACTGTAAAGACACTGTTACACTTTTTCCAAACACTTCCCAGCTATGGATTCCAAACGTGTAAACAGCATAGAAGATGCACCAGCCAAAATAAAGCAAGGCAAGGTTAACTGCATACTTTCTGAAATAATCGTGTGCATTGCTGGAATTCATCGTTTTTTTGATATACATAAAACCTGAAGCCATAAAAAAGAAAGGGACTGCAAACCGTGACAGCGTGTCTATAAAAAATAGCAGATGCTTTCCGATTGGTTGGTTATACAATACAACCGGTTCAAACGGCAAAGCATGCAGGCAGATGACTGCATAGCAGGCAATGCATTTAAACGTATCAATCATAACGTATCTTTTCACGTAATATCGTTTCCTCCGTTGATCGACTTATGACGTTTTCATCATCTGCAACAAACGGGGTCCGATTGCGTTAACATTAAAGCTGTCCTGAACCCGGCTTCTGGCAGAAACAATCATGCGCAGCACTCTTTCCTGGTCATTCATTACAATCAATAATGCTTCCGCCAAGGCCTGCGGATCTTTTTCCTTCACCAGGACAGCCGTTTCGTTACCGCAAAGTTCGGGAATCCCGCCGGTTCTGGTTGAAACAACCGGAATCCCTGCCGCCATTGCTTCCATAAGGGATACGGGAATTCCTTCTTTTGCCCCGTCTGCGGTGACAATGCTGGGAAGCGCGACGCAATCCCACTGTCCTTCCCATAGCTTGCTCAGCAAGCTTGCATGCGAGATTTCCCCTAGAAATGATATATGTGAAGCAAGCTTGTAGTCTGCGACTTGTTGTTGAATATTCTGCCGCAACTCTCCCTCTCCCGCCAAATCCAGTTGAATGTTTACGCCTTGTTGACATAGAAGTTGCATTGCTTGAATCAAATAAACATGCCCCTTCACTGGCGAAAAATTGGCCGGCATCAAGACTCTGAATGTTCCATCCGATTGTTGCAGACGCTTTCGTTGCGGCGCCCCTTCCTGAATCTCAACCCCCAGATGGAGCACCTGCACTTTATCGGTCTTTCCCGTGATGTCTTTTATTTCTGTTGCACCATTTTCATTGATACAGCGAACAAAACGACTGTCGGAAACTTTTTCTGCAATTAAATTATTCATCGCAATATCGCCGCGATGCGCCGTAACACTCCAGGGAATCTGCAAAATCGCGGCAACGACCATGGCAATCGTAGCCGCCGTAGAAATCCAGTAAGCATGGATATGGTCGGGAGCTGTCGTTGACCGAAAGTAACGGGCAAGCCATAATGCCTTGGGAAAGACCGCAAGGTTTTGCAGAAGAATCGTTGTATTTCTGCTTCGAAAGAGCTTTTGCAACAGTTTAATAACTTTGATCGGCTGCTTTATCGTTTCCATGATTGCCGCGCCAATAATCTCTAAACTCAGCAGAGGTTTATCCACCGTATTTTTCAGCATCTCGGCCCCATCTTGATGAATAATGGCGCCTTCGGCGC
>CAZOJA010000432.1:0-2279 GCA_964579955.1 uncultured Veillonellaceae bacterium
CGTGCAAAACGGCCTGTGCCAGATCTTTGTGCCGCATACCACGGCTGGCCTGACGATCAACGAAAACGCCGACCCCGATGTGGTGACGGATATGCTGGCGGCATTGAAGCAGATGGTGCCGAATTTGCCCTATCGCCATGGCGAGGGCAACTCGCCGGCGCATGTAAAAAGCAGCCTGGTCGGCTGCTCGATTACGGTTCCTATTTCAGAAGGACGGTTGTGCCTGGGCACCTGGCAGGGGATTTACTTTTGCGAGTTCGACGGGCCGCGCAGCCGCAAGGTGTGGGTGCAGCTGGTCGGCAGCTGAACCGGCTATACCGGGTACTTCGCCATGAAGTCCAGCATTGCCTCCAGCACGATTTCCGGCTGCTCTTCGGGGACGAAGTGGCCGCAGTTCGGTACGGCAAAACCGCTGACATTGGCGGCGCGCTCCTGCCAGCCGGCCAGCACGTCCCATAGGCCGCCGACGACGCCATTCGCTCCCCAGAGGGCAAGCAGCGGCGTCTGGATGATTTTGTCGCGGTCCGCCAGATCGTACTGCATGTCGATGGTCGCCGATGCGCGGTAGTCTTCGCTGATGCCGTGGATCGTCCTGGGGTCGGCGAAACAGCGGCTGTATTCTTGCAATACATCTTCGGGGAAACGGTGGCGGGCCGCCGGGCCGATCTTGCGCTGCAGGTTGAAGTGGATAAAGAAATCCGGGTCGGCAGCCAGCAGTTTTTCCGGCAGGCCGTCCGGCTGGATGTAAAAGAACCAGTGCCAGTATTTTGTCGCAAATTCCTGGTTGGTGTCCCGGTACATGTCGTAGGTCGGCAGGATGTCCAGCAGGGTGCAGGAGGCGACTTTTTCCGGGTAGTCCTGGATCAGGCGGTGGCTGACGCGGGCGCCGCGGTCGTGCCCTGCCAGGTGAAAGCGTGAAAAGCCGAGCTGTTTCATTACGGCGACCTGGTCGTTGGCCATGGCCCGCTTGGAGTAATTGGAGTGGTCCGGCAGTCCCTGCGGTTTGGAGCTGTCGCCATAGCCGCGCAGGTCGGTCGCGACCACGGTGTATTTTTCCGCCAGCTTTGGCGCGATGAACCGCCACATGAGATAGGTTTCCGGGTGCCCGTGCAAAAGCAGCACGGGCTCTTTGCCGTTGCCGCCCACCAGGGTGTTGATTTCGATGCCGTCGTCCACCGTGAGTTTCTGCTGGGAAAATCCGGGGAAATAGTCTTTTGCCAACATGCCAAATCCCTCCTGACAGTCATTTTCTACTGTCATTATCTGCGCTGGCCGTGGCATTCGTAAAATACAAATATCTTATTTATAAATAGTTTTTAACTATCGATGGCGCTATAATGAAGCTGTGAATTGTTGGCTGCGACAAGCAGGGGAGAGGATAGCAATGACACTGACGCAAATGAAATATTTCGCCGCAGTCTGCCGGGAGAAAAGTGTCACCAGGGCGGCCGAAAAGCTTCATATATCGCAGCCGTCCGTCACAGTCGCCATGCAGGAGCTGGAGGCGGAAACCGGACTCAACCTGTTTGTCCGTCAGGGAAAACGGATCGACGTGACGCCGGAAGGGGAGTTCCTGCTGGCGAAGGTCAGCGCGATATTGCATAGTGTGGAACAATTAAGCAATGATATCGGCGAGCTGGTGCACACGAAAAACCATATCCGGCTGGCGTTGCCGCTGCAGGTGGGTTCGATTTTGATTCCGCTGATTTTTGAAGAGTTCATTCCCCGCAATCCGGAAATTCGCCTGGAGATCGTGGAGCTGGGCGGCATGGATTCATTGCGCATGGTGGAACGGGAAGAGCTCGACCTGGCGATCACGATTTATGAAGCCGACTATTGCAGCGGCTTGCAGTATACCCGTCTGTTTGACAGCGAGTGCTGCTTTTGCACCAGCCGTGACAATCCGCTGGCAAGCCGGCGGTCGGTCGAGGTGGCGGAGCTGGCTGGCGAAAAGTTTGTCATGCTGCAGGGCGGCTTTTTTATCAACCGGATGGTGCAGCAGGCGTTTGCCGATGCCGCCTGTCCGCTGGATGTGGTGCTGCGTTCGGCCCAGCTGCACACGGTGAAAAAGCTGGTGGCCAGAAATCTGGCTTCCACGTTTTTGATGCGGGAGACCGTGGCCGACGATCCGCAGATTGTGGCGGTTCCGTTTGCACGGCCGCTGCAGATCCGGGCGGGGATCGTCACCAAGCAACAACGGCAGATTTACTCCGATGTGCGGAAGCTGATCGGATTTGTGCGGGAAAAATTCCGCCAGGTCGAGGCGGCCCAGCCATAGG
>CAZOJA010000433.1:0-2276 GCA_964579955.1 uncultured Veillonellaceae bacterium
GGATCTTTGTAATAGCCATATTCTTTCAATTTATTCTGCAGTTTGGAAACTTCATCACCATACATTCCGCGTTTTACCGGCATATCAGGACTTGCCGGCTCTGCCGCAGCGTAGGGAATCGCCAAAAACATCATTATAAACGCAACCAGGACAACAATTGACTTCTTCTGTTTTACTACCATGGCTCACCTCTTTTTGCTTAAATTCAACAATACTATACTTCTTTCTTTTTATTTTTCTCGCTTGGTTATTTTTTTCCTTCTTTTTTCACATTAATCACAAGATGCATTATATCAGACCGGTTTTTAAGTTGACAATCCCTGTGATAGTGTGTATAATTTGAAACTGTGAACTCCGGGGCGTAGCGCAGTTTGGTAGCGCGCCTGGTTCGGGACCAGGAGGCCGCAGGTTCAAGTCCTGTCGCCCCGACCAACTCAATACAACAAAAAAAGACTTCGCATGAAGTCTTTTTTTGTTGTATCAACCGTTACCTATTTGACGCATATGCTAATCAATAATAGTTAATACTTCTGCCAATGGTTTTCGAGGCGGCGATGCACCATCCGCTGCCGGCACTCCCAGAGGCGTCAGTGCTGCCAAATTAAACCCTTCTTTATTAAATCCAACCAGTTTGGCAATTTCCGGGCCCGCATAAGTGGGTCCTGTCATCCAACAGGTTCCATAACCTAGAGTTGCCGCTGCCAACAACAAGTTTTGCATCGCTGCCGCAACATTCTGAATCCCTGGCTTCGTTTGTTTTAATGCATCAATTTCTTGCTGGGTCAGACCTGGTCCAGCCACCAAGTCATCAGAGGGTACCGGATAGGGACCGGCAAAAGCCAGAATGACTACCGGAGCATTTTTAAACACAGTGTGATATCCTACAGTACCTTTAAATAGCTTCTGTTTCTCAGCGTCTGGTATAAATGGCAACAATTTTTCATGTTTTGCCTCTACCAGCTTCACCATGTCCTGGATCAGCTGTTTGTTACGCACCACAACAAAATGCCAGTTTTGCTGATTTTTTCCTGATGGGGCATGCACGGCTGCATCAATCAATTGCTCGATGACTTCGTTGGGGATGGCCTGCTCGGTAAATTTCCGCACACTGCGACGGCGGTAAATATACTCGAGTTGTTGTTTGTTTTGCTCGGACATAATCTCATTCCTCCACTGCTTCTTCAATTAGTCTGTCCCAAACCTCATCCAATACCTCGCCATCCCAGGGGATAACTGCTTGGTCGATTAGCTTGCGACAAATATACTCACCAAAATCCGGCAATTTGACCCACCAATTCCGTCCTCCGTAATTGATGGCTTCGCGAAGTCGCAATATCTGGTTTCGCGTCAGCAGCTCACGCAGAAATTTGACAGCAGCGGCAATTTCAGCCGGATTCAGTTTATTAACCTTTAATAAAATTTGTGCCCGTTCCGGTCCCAATCGCAGCAAGCAATGCATACAAATCAATTCCTGCTGCAGGGGATATGACGTTGATGCCAAGAGTTCTTCACCACATAATGGACATACAGGCAACTCGCCCGCTTCTACCGAAAGACCGGTTTGTTTTTGGAAACAAGTTTCACACCATTGCTTTCCCATCCATAAGTGAACCACATTTTCTTCAGTTCCGCAACGATGACATTTTTTCATTATATCCATTTTGTCGACCTCTTCCATGCATTCACCACAAAAGTCGGACGAGATCCCGCCAGCGGGATCTCGTCGCGAAATGATCAATCTTCGTCGTCTTGTTTTTCCTTTTTGTACGCCTCAATGATCGCATCTGCCTGGCGTTGCGGAACTTCGGCATAATGATCCAATACCATATTGAAACTGCCACGCCCCTGCGTAATTGACCTAAGATCAATCGCGTAACGAAACATTTCCGACATGGGCGCCATTGCCCGAACGATTCCCAACCCGCCGCCGATCGGTTCCATTCCTAGAATACGTCCCCGCTTCCCATTCAGGTCGCCGATAATGTCGCCCATATAGGATTCAGGCACTGTCACTTCTACGCTGTAAATCGGTTCCAACAGAATGGGCTTTGCTTGGACCACACCTTTGCGGATTGCCAACGCACTAGCCACTTTGAAAGACATTTCCGACGAATCCACATCATGATATGAGCCATCTGTCAAAGTCACTTTGATATCCACCAACGGATACCCGGCAATTACGCCTTTTGCAAAAGCTTCACGGACACCTTTTTCAACAGCCGGGATGAACTGTTTGGGTACCGAACCGCCAAATGTCGCATCAACAAATGTAAACG
>CAZOJA010000434.1:0-2266 GCA_964579955.1 uncultured Veillonellaceae bacterium
CCTTCGCTGCCGCTCCAGCGGGTCCAGAAGGCATAAAGCCCGTGGGTCGACGGATCCACCGCCAGCGCGGCCGCCGAGTCGCGGCTGCCTCTCACCAGCGCCGACGCCGCACCGAAAACCCACTCCCCACCGGAGTGGCGGGCGGTGACATACTGGGTCTGCTCAATTTTTCCGGACGCCGGAAACGCAACCACGCCGGTGAAGGCGTTGCCGGGGCTGGCCACTCCGAGAAAAATCAACTGGTTTGCCGCGTCATAGGAAATCCGGGAACCGGAAAAATCGTCGATGCCTGACGGAAATACGCCTGGCGTCGTGGCATTGTTCACCAGGCTCCAGGTCTCGCTGCGGCTGTCGAAGAGGGCCGCTCCATCCTTGCAGGAGAGGGCGATGGTCCCGTTTTCCGTCAGGGTCAGGTTTCGCATCTGCGCGTCCTGCGGACCGCCGGCGAGGATTCCGGACGGCAGGTGCCACCTCACCGCGCCGGTTGCGAGGTCAACCGAAACCACTCCCCAGTAGTTGCCTTGTCCGTGATCCGTCGTATACAGCCACTGCGCGCCGTAGAGCCTGCCGCCCGTGATCACCGGCTGGCATGCGCCGTGGTAGGGAAACGCCGCCATGTCGTCGCGGCGGTAATAATGGCGGTAGAGACCGCCGCCGTTTAAAAGGAATATCCGGACGCTGCCAGCAAGAACGACTCCGCCGGCAGCTCCCTTGGTGCAGTAGATCAGAAAGCCGTTCTCCTTATCCAGCACCAGATCGTCCGCCGTCGTCTCGATCGTCTCCGGCAGCGCCGCATCAAAGATGCTGGCGGTGAACGACGCAAAGACCGAACAGGACGGGGAAGGCTGCGAATAATCAAGCGTCAGGATCTGGGCGTTGGAATAGGTCCCGCTTCGCATGAAGCCGAAATAGAGCGTGCTTGTCGCCGCGTCGACCTGAACCCCGACCAGATACTCCCAGTGATACGAACTGCTCCACGGCACACCCGACACATTCTGCGCGAGGCCGTAGACGCTGTTGTCTTCCAGCGACAACATGCGCATGCTGTTTGCGGAATCGTCCAGGATGAGAATCTGCGCATCCAGCGCCAGCAGGGCGAGGATCGGTCCGTCGCCGTGGCAGTAGAACACGTGGTTCTCCTGGAAAAATCGCGGGATGGCCGGCGCAGTGTTCCCGTTCCAGAACCGGTCGATCGCCCAGGTGTCCGCGTCGATCCGCACGATGCCGTAGACGGCCTTCGTACCGGTGGCGGTGTTGCCATAGACCGCGTACAGTTTGCGCGTGGCGGGATCAAAGTGCAGATGCTTGACGGCCTGGTTTCCCTCATCGGTCCAGTACGGGCTGGACTTGTCCATGGTAAGGGAAGTGCGTACCGAGTCATAGGCGAGCACGATTTCGGCCGCCAGTCTCTGCGCCGCGACCGGTCGCCGGGCGATTTGCGACGCCGCCGCGAACTCGGTCAAGCCGGTCGCCTCGCTCCAGGTCGCCCCGTCATCCATGCTACGGCAGTAGTAAAGGTTGTAGACCGCCGTGTTATCCGTATCCCCGGCGCTCATGTAGGTGAAGAACAGCCAGAGGGTCCCGTCCGACTGCCGGAGCAGAAAAGTGTCGAGTTTCTTGCGACTGGACAGGATGCCGGAAACCGTCATTTCCATCGGCCCGCTCCAGGGACCGGCCGGCTCGGTCGCCATCGTCTTATACAGCTTGCTGCCCGGCGTCCAGTAGAGCGGCCCCAGCGCGGAAGCCGCGCCGCCGCCAAAAGCGGTTTTCTTCAGGCGGGTTCCGTCAACCGTCAGAACCAGGCTGTTTCCTGCCGTTCCCGGCGCAAGGGCGGTCAGGGTGAGCGTGCGGTCCGTTCTGGCCGCACCCGCTTTGGTGCTGGCAACCGTTCCACTGCCGTAGCGCACCCCTTCGCCTGTGCCTTCATAGGTTCCCGCCGTGATGGCGCAGCGCAGGTTCTCAGCGCAGATCTCGCGGCCGAGCGTGTCGATTTTCACTTCATTCGCGATTGCCGGGGAAGATAGCGTCCCGCGCCAGGTATAGGTTTTGTCGCCCACACCCACCGCGTCGCCGTCTTGCGGCATCGCTTCGACGGTGATCGTGCCGACGGCGGCTCTGGCGGCCGTCGCCGCAAACCAGAACCGCTGCCCCGTCCAGTAGGAACCGGCGGCAAAAGTGATGCCTGTTCCCTCGGTGAGCGCCTGGAAGAATCCGGTCATGGCGATCTCGCCGGACCAATCCCCTTCGCCCTTTTTCCAGCGGAATT
>CAZOJA010000435.1:0-2266 GCA_964579955.1 uncultured Veillonellaceae bacterium
GGGATGATCAGGCCGCTTTGTTCGGCATAGGGAATGAACCGGCCTGGCGGCACCATGCCGTGCTCGCTGCTGTTCCAGCGGAGCAGTGCTTCATAGCCGACGATCGCCTTGTCCGGCAAACTGACCAGCGGCTGATAATGCAGCAGCAGTTCCTCGCGGTCCAGTGCCCGCCGCAAACTGTTGGTCAGGGTTATTTTTTCAAATGCTTCGGTTTGCAGCACCGGCTCATAAAACGACCAGCAGTTCCGGCCATTGCGCTTGGCGGCATACATGGCGCTGTCGGCGTTTTTCAGGATATCGTCCGGCGTGTCGCCGTCTTTGGGGTACAGCGTGACGCCGATGCTGGCCGACATGTGAATCCGCTGGCCGGATATTTCATAGTCGTGACAGAGGTACTGCAAAAGCCGCTCCGCCAGGATACTGATCGCCATCCGATCGGAGTTTCCCGGCAAACCGATGACGAATTCATCGCCGCCGATGCGGGCAATGAATCCCTTTTCGCCCACCGCTTCCTCAATATGCCGGGCCGCAGTGATGATCACTTCGTCGCCCAGCGAGTGGCCGAACGTATCATTGACGGTTTTCAGGTCATCCATGTCGATGAAAAACAACGCGCCATGGGCATTGTTTGCGCGTACCTGCTGCATTTCCGACTCCAGCCAGCGCCCCAGGCTGACCCGGTTCGCCAGCCCGGTCAGTACGTCCTTGAAGGCCAGCGTACGGACTTCTTCGTGGCTGAGCGCATTCTGCACCGCGATCGCCGCAATCCCCGCCAGGTGTTCGACCGCCACCAGCTTGTCATCATCCAGATTGACCGGCTCGCCAAACGCCGCCAGCCCGATCATGCCAATCAGTTGCTCATTGATTTTGAGCGGCGCCTGCAATCCCGCGGTAATGCCTTCTTGCCGCGGCGTCGTCAGGCGCTGGGGCCAGTTGGCGTAGTCGGGAACCACGATCATCTTGCCGGTGCGCACCACCTCGGCAAAAACGCCGCCCTCCACTTTGGCCGAAGTGCCGACCTGATCACGGTAACGGCCATATGCAGCCCGAATGGTGCCCACATTGTCTTTGCGCTCGAACAATTGCACGAACCCGTGCGGAATCCCGGTCAAGGCAACTGCTTTATTCAATATTTCCTGCAAAACCACATTCAGGTCCAGTTCGCCGAGCAGCCTTTCTGTGGTTTCGGCCAGTCCCTGCAGCAATTTGTTTTTTTCCACCAGCCGGGCCTGCACGTCGGCCCGTTCCAGTACCGCAGCCGCCAGATCGCCGTATTGCTTCAGCACTTCGATATCTTCCTGCCGGATGGGATGGATTTCATCCAGCCAATGCGCAGTCAGGATGCCGATAAAATGCTCGCCGTGCTTCAGCGGCACCGTAATCAGGCTGGTCAGCCGGTCCAGCCGCGGTTCATCGATTTGATTGGCATAGTTGTGATAGTCGCGAATACTGACCGCCTCACCGGTCCTCATGACCTGGCCGATCGCGCCCCGATCCGCCGAGCGGGGGTTGAGGCCGTCAAAATCTACCGGGCCGATCACCGGCGACAGCCAAACGGTATGATTTGCCGGATTGTACAGTCCGATACAGCCGGCCGGCGCTTTCACGAGGTTCAGTGCATCGCGCAGAATGGTTTCCAGGCTTGGCATGGCTTCTTCGATCGGACGCGTCAACAGGCGGGTAGCCGACCGATACTGCTGTTCTCGCAGCAGTACTTCATTTTCCTTGCTTTGTCGCAGTTCGACCTCACTGCTCAGTTTCAGGTTTGCCTGACGCAGCACCTCATTCATCGCGCTGATCTCTTGGTTCATGGCCGTCAGGGTTTGGTTGGCGGCATTCACTTCGGCGGTACGCGCTTCTACCAGCGACTCCAGCTGCAGCCGGTGCTGCCGCAGCTCCGCCTCGGAGCGGGCCAGCGATTCAACAGCCTGCTTGTGTTCGGTCACGTCGATGCCGATCCCGGCAACATGCGGCTTGTCCTCAATCATCAGTTTGACTGAAGTCAGGTATACAGAAAAGTGGGATCCGTCTTTGCGATAAAACTCCGCTTCGGCGGTCGATATCCCTTCTTGCAATGTTTTTTCAAATCGCTGGCGAATCAGTTCTACATCATCGCCGCGAAAATACTCCAGACAGTTCCGTTGACCGATCTCCGCATCGGAATAGCCGGTGATTTCGACCAGCTGGTGATTCCAACGCACGGCATAGCCTGTTTCGTCAAGCAGGTAGATGAGGCCGGGTATGCTGTCAAACACCGCGTCGGTCA
>CAZOJA010000436.1:0-2262 GCA_964579955.1 uncultured Veillonellaceae bacterium
GGGCGCTGACGCACCCCCGTGAAGACTTTTTGCTGTTTTGTCAGCGGAAATACCGCACGCCGGCGGCGAAGATCCGCTGGTCTTTCTCGCCGGGGACATTCACGGCGACATGGGCGCCGATCCGCTCGGAGTGGCCCATCTTGCCGAATACCCGTCCGTCCGGGCTGGTGATCCCCTCGATCGCCCAGTCGGAACCGTTGGGATTGACTTCGATCGCCATCGACGGGTTGCCTGCCGCATCGACATACTGGGTGGCGATCTGCCCCTGCGCCGCCATCCGCTGCAGATGTTCGCGACTGGCCACCAGCCGCCCTTCGCCGTGCGAAACCGGGATCGTATGGATATCCCCCGGCCGGACCAAGCTGAGCCAGGGCGACAGACCGGAAACGACCCGGGTCTCGGCCATCCGCGAGATGTGGCGACCGATCCGGTTGAAGGTAAGGGTCGGGCTGTCCGCGGACAGCGGACGGATCTGCCCGTACGGCAACAGTCCCAGTTTGATCAGCGCCTGGAAACCGTTACAGATGCCGAGCACCAGTCCGTCCCGTTCCTGTAGCAGCTGCATGACCGCCTCGGACAGAACCGGGCTATGGAACAGGGCCGCAATGAACTTGCCGGAGCCGTCCGGCTCGTCACCGGCGCTGAAGCCGCCGGGAATCATCAGGATCTGCGAACGGCGGATCGCTTGGGCCAGCGCGTCGACCGACTCCTCGATATCTCTGGCCGACAGGTTGCGCACCACCAGCACTTCCGGCTCGCCGCCGGCCTGAGCGAAGGCGCGGGCCGTATCATATTCGCAGTTGCTGCCGGGGAAGACCGGGATAATGACCCGCGGTTTCGCCACGGCGGGTTTGGCCCGGCCGGCCGCCGCCGGACCGGCATACGGAGTGAAAACCGCGGTTTCGGGCGCTTGAGCGGTCTGGGTGGGAAACACTTTTTCCAGCGGTTCGTCCCAGGCCCGCTGCGCCGCCGCCAGGGACACCGTTGCCCCCAGGACGGAGATTTCCGGCTGCGCCTGGGTTTGTCCCAACAGTCGATATTCGACACCGGCCAGCGCGGCAGCCGGATTTTCGCCTGCCGCCAGTTCCAGCACCAACGAACCATGATCCGGGCTAAACAGTTGTTCGCGGCCAATCGCCGCATCAAAGGCAAACCCGATCCGGTTGCCGAAGCCCATCATGCTGACCGCCGCCGCCACCCCGCCAAGACGGACCGTACGCGCCGCCAGCACCCGTTTGGCAGCAATCAGTTCGGCCACCCGGCCGAAGGCCCGGTTCACCGCTTCAAAATCCGGCATACCGGCGTCGTCGCGGACCAGCGGGACCAGTACGACATCATTGCCGACCGCCTTGAACTCCGGCGAAATCACCCGCTCCGCCTCCACCGGCGCCACCGCGAACGAAACCAGGGTCGGCGGCACGTTCAGGTCGCGGAACGAGCCTGACATGCTGTCCTTGCCGCCGATCGCACCCGCGCCGAGCCGCAGCTGGGCCCAGTAAGCGCCGAGCAACGCGCTGAACGGCTTGCCCCAGCGCGTTTCGTCATTGCCGAGTTTCTCAAAGTACTCCTGCAGCGTTAGCCGCACTCGCGCCGGATCGCCGCCCATCGCCACGATCTTCGCCACTGACTCGACGACGGCGTACATTGCGCCATGGAACGGACTCCATTCCGAAAGATAGGGATTGAAGCCATAGCTCATCAAAGTGCCGGTGGAGGTTTCCCCTTCCAGCACCGGCAGTTTCGACGCCATCCCCTCGGGCGGCGTCGCTTGCTGCGCCCCGCCGAACGGCATCAGGATCGTCGCCGCGCCGATCGAACTGTCGAACCGTTCGACCATGCCGCGCTGGCTGCAGACATTCAGGTCGGCCAGATTGGCCAGCCAGGCCTTGACCAGATCGGCCTCGGCCGCAGCGGACGGGGTCCGGGCAAAATAGGCTTCCGCCTCCGGCGGCGCTTCCACGCGCACTGCCGCATGCTGCCGCACGCCGTTGGTGTCGAGGAAGTCGCGGCTGATGTCGACGATCGGTCTGCCGCGCCAGTGCATCCGCAGCCGACGGGTATCGGAAACCCGGGCGACGACTGTCGCCTCCAGGTTTTCGGCCGCCGCCAGCCCGATGAACTTCGCCGCATCCGCCGCGTCCACCACCACCGCCATCCGTTCCTGCGACTCGGAAATCGCCAGTTCGGTGCCATCCAGTCCGTCGTATTTCTTCGGCACTGCATCCAGATCGATCTCCAGCCCCTCGGCCAGTTCGCCGATCG
>CAZOJA010000437.1:0-2262 GCA_964579955.1 uncultured Veillonellaceae bacterium
AGTGGGTAGGCAAGGATGAAGATCGAAGCGCCGGTGTTGCGGCTTTTGATGACCGCTGAGGCGACAAAGTCTTTGCCGGCGACAATGTCCTTGAAATAGGCTCTGTCGGTAAAATCCACGCCGACCAGTTGCTGGTTGAACGGATAAATGTGGGTCAGGCGTCCGGCTCGGTTCAGCACGAAAACCGACTCAAATCCCGGCGTATTCTTTTGCAGATGCCCCAATAGTCCTTGTACTTCTTCCGGCGTGCCGCGCGTCAGTTGCGGATTGGCGGCCAACGTACTGCCGGCGTTGCGGGTGGCAGCAAACCAGACCGCGGTCTCACCGGCCAGCAAAAAATCACGATGTCGGTTTAACCGACATCGTGATTTTGGTACGAACAAGTTATCCACAGCCCCTGTTAATATGTGAATTATTCTGTCCCGTTCGCGTTACTGTTGCGGCGCGATCATTTTCTCGATCTCGATCGACTTTTTCAGCATGCCGTTCTGCAGCAGGAACTCCTGCGTCCGCTTCAGTTCGGCGATATCGGACGGCTTGACCGTCGGCGAGAAGTCATACATCGGCAGCATCAGTTTGACGGTATCGGCAGGCAGGCCGGTTTCGGCGGCAGTCATCGCCAGCACTTCGTCAGGCTTGCTGCGCATATGCTCGATGGCGGCGCTGTGCGTATTCAGGAAGCGTTTCACCAGGTCCGGGTGTTTTTGCAAAAACTCGCCCCGCACCGCGGTGACGATCGTCGCCTCGACAAGGCCTTCGCCGGTGGTCAGAATCCGGGCACCGGCCTTTTCGGCGCGAATCGCATCCGGACCGGCCGACAGGGCCGCATCGACGCTGCCGTTCATCAGGGCGGCGGCGGAACTGGGCAGATCCATCGACACGAACTGGATGTCATCCGGCTTCAGTCCCTCTTTGGCCAAGGCGGCCAAAATCAGCTGATGCAGGATGGTTCCCTTGGGGCCGGCGACTTTCTTGCCTTTCAAGTCGCTGACTTTCTGGATTTTATCGCCCTTGGTCAGCACGACGAACGCTTTAGGGGCGCGGCTGTATATCGCGATGATTTTGAGGTCGACGCCGTTGGCGGCAGCTAGAATCGCCGAAGTGCCGCCGAGGGCATGCGCGAAGTCCAGTGAACCGGCAGCCATCGCTTCGGTTTGCTTGGAGCCGACTGTGATTTCCGGGTACTGCACGGCGATCTTGTCTTTGGCGAATTCTTTTTCCAGCAGGCCGAGTTTCTTTTCGACAATCGACGGCACGTTCAGCGGCGCTTTGACATAGGTGAGGCTGATGGACTTGGGATAAGCGGCGGCCGGTTTGGCAGGGGCGGACGGCGTAGCCGGGGCAAAGCCGCAACCGGCGGCAAATGCGAACAGCAGTAGCGCCAATAGTCCGGCGAGCAGTTTGGTCGTTTTTTTCATTCGGAGTACCTCCATTGTATGCTAGTTTTCCAGCGCCGCCAGGATTTCCTGTTGCCGCGCAAGCAGGGACGGATCGGTGGCTTGGCGGGGATAGGGAGTGTCGATCGGTATCTCGCGCACGATTTGTCCCGCTTCCATGACCAAAACTTTCTGACCGAGAAAGACAGCTTCGGTGACGTCGTGGGTGACGAACACGATGGTTTTGTGCTGGCTGAGGAACAGATCGACCAGTTCGCGTTGCAGTTTCTTGCGGGTGAAGTAATCGAGCGCGCCGAACGGCTCATCCATCAGGATCAGGTCGGGGTCGTAGCAAAGCGTGCGGCCGAGCGAGACGCGCTGCGCCATGCCGCCCGACAGTTGCGAAGGATAGGCGTCGCGGAAGCCTGCCAGTCCCAGCTGTTCCAGCGTGCCAGTCACCTGCCGGTCGACCAGCGTCCTGTCCGGTTGCTTATCAAGCGCAAACGCCATGTTCTCGTAGACAGTCAGCCAGGGCATCAACCGTGGTTCCTGGAAGACAACGCCTACTTTGACGGCAGCGCCGCCGCTTCCGCCGCCAAGCCATTCGATGCTGCCGGCGGATTTTTGCTCCAGGCCGCTGAGCAGCCGGAGCAGCGTTGTCTTGCCGCAGCCGCTGCGACCGACGATGACGGTGAAGCTGCCAGGCTCGATGGTGGTTGTGACGTTGTCGACCGCTTCCAGCAGTTGTCCGGCCACCTGATATTGTTTGGACAGTTGCGTCAGCTTAACCCCGGCCATAATCGGTCGATTCACCCACCTTCCAGGGAATCAGTCGCTGGGTCAGAGCGAAGAAGATCAGGTCGATCAGCGTTCCCATCACGCCGAT
>CAZOJA010000438.1:0-2254 GCA_964579955.1 uncultured Veillonellaceae bacterium
TGTGCTTCTCGGTGATATAAGCGCAGCCTGCCAGCCTGGCGATTTGTCCCTTGTCGAGCTTGCGGTCGGCATGGTATTCAATGTTTTCAATTGCAGCGCTGCTATGTTGCAAATCGGCTTTGCGAATCAGCTTGTTCAGGCGATTGCTTTTGCGGCGGCTCCACTCGGCATCTACAAGCAAGCCGAACCGTTCTTCAAATTCAAGGGTTGCTATCGCCGGATCGGAAAGTTGCTGCCGATACGCTTCCGCCATGGCGGATAGGCGCATGTCATGGAGTTTGTTGAGAGTGGCGCCGTTCATCATTTGCGCTTCCTCCCGTAGTAGTCGGCTCCCCTGACAAAGCCAAACTCTTCAGATTCTGCCGGCTTGTTGCCACTCTCCTCAGTTTTAAGCTTGTCCTGGCCGGTTTGCAGGATTGTCTGGATGCTTTTGTAGCTGGGGTGGGGAGTGTAAGACAAGGCTTTGGCGCAAGCGGCTTCCAATCTCTCAAGTGAGTATTTGTCAGCCAGTTTGAGTAGGCCCATGCAACTTTTGTAGCCTTGCTGCTCCACTTTGTAGGATGCGAGGATGGCACTGACGGCAGCATGGGCATGGGGGCCGATTTTCTCAGCCCAGGCAAGAAAGCGGTCTGCATCCCAGCTCATATATTGGCGATGTTCATGAGGCATATGCTCGGTTACCGTGCTGTACTGTCCTTCGCGCCCGTAGAGCCTGGGGTGGGAGCAGATGCGGGTTCCGCCGAAAAATACCTCAACCACATTTCGGGTCAGGCGCACATCCACTTTGTGCTTGATATATTCATACGGGACGCTGTACTGCATCTTGTCCACGCTGATGTGGTAGTTGAATTGGACGGTGGCGATCCGCCAGCTTGCCAGTTCATAAGGCTCTCGCGGCAGTTGCAAAAGCGCCGGGTTTTCCTCTTCCAGAAAAGCGCTGTACCGGCTCCCGGGTTTCTTTTGAAACGGCTTGCGGTTCAGTTCAGTCAGTTTTTCCTGCATCACCTGATTCAACTCCACGAGGGAGAAAAACTGCTGACGCCGTAGCGCGGCCAAAATCCAGGTGGATACGATGCCTACCGTGTTCTCGACTTTCGCTTTGTCCTGAGGTTTTCGCACCCGGGCCGGTATTACGGCGGTCCCATAATGCTCGGCCATTTCATGGTAGGTCTTGTTGATGACCGGCGTGTACCAGGAACATTGGGCAACTCCTGTTTTTAAATTGTCGGGAACCAGAACGCGCGTAACACCGCCAAAGAAGCGATAGGCGTGAACATGAGCCGTAATCCAGCATTCCAGGTTTTGTGACAGAAACGCTTCCACATAAGCGTAACCACTGGAGGAAAGGACGGCGACAAAGATGTAAGCGGGAATGATTTCTCCGGTATCCGTGTCGATGAGGGAGGCTGTTTGACCAGCCCAATCCACTTCCATTTTTTCGCCGGGTTTGTGGTCGATATGCATGGTTGCCTTGGTTTGCAGGGCATATTCTCGGTAGTATTTGCAAAACTGGGTGTACATGAATGGTGTTTTCTTGTCTTGGCGGCAACTTTCGCAATATTCATTCCACAGCAGGCTCAGTGTAACGCCGCTTTTAGCCAGTTCTTTATGAACGGCCTCGTAATCCGGCAGCTGGCGATGCGAGGACAGATCTGACTGGGGAAGCAAGCGCTTTTGCAACTTGGTATCGGTAAGGTCTGGCGCGAGGGGCCAAGTGATGCCGACTTCTTCGGCTCGTTGCACCACTTTGGATACCGTGTTGCGAGAACACTCGCAACTTTGGGCAATGGCGGTTTTGCTGATTCCCTGACTGTACAACCTGAGTATTTCCCGGTAGCGGATCATGACGGGTTCCTCCCTGTGAACTTATTTACACCGATGCCGGTGCATTGATTCACAGGATTAATAACCGGGGTGCTCATTTCCTGCGTGACACCTGCTCAAATTTCGCGTGACACCTGCTCAATTTACGCGGATTCGTTGCACATTCAGGGCGAAATATTCACTATCCGCCGAAAGACCGACGTAGCTTGTCGCCGCCATCGCGCCCGCCCCCTCATACCATTACCGCCATTAGAAGAGAGTATTCTCCACCGAGAGGGCAATTCCCTATGCGTAGCCAAAAAAAATATCCTGCCAAACCAACGCGTTTGGACAGGACGATCGGACAATGCAAGCTAATCGTTGATTGAGTTGTAAAAGTAAACCTTCCAGGCGGAGGGAATGCCGCTGATCGTCTGTGAAGCCCCGGTGC
>CAZOJA010000439.1:0-2249 GCA_964579955.1 uncultured Veillonellaceae bacterium
ACCAGGTGAATGATGGGTTTCAGATTCTGGCTCATCTGTTGATGTTCACAGCGGGATGGCAGCTACGCAGCTGGCAACCGGTTCTGTACGATGTGGTTGTCGCCTTGACGGTGACCTCGGTCGTGCAGCTGTCGAAGCGGTTTTTGATTGCCGACATCGCGATCCGCCCTTCCGGCGGCTACGAAGGATTCCCCAGCGGCCACGCCTCGGCGACTTTTTCGCTGGCTTTTGTGCTGTCACTCTACTACCCCCGCCTGTGGTGGCTCTGGTACAGTGTGGCCGGGCTGGTGACCTGGTCGCGGATCCAGACCAATGCGCATACGGAGCTGCAAATTACGGCCGGCATGCTGTTTGGAACCATTGTGGCTTATTTTGTCGCAATGTTGATCAGGCGAAAAAAAGCAGTAAACCGTTAATTCAAAGCTTACTGCAGAAACACTTCATATTTTATTTACCCAAGCCGAACTCTTCGTAAAGGAATTCGGCTATTTTTTTTGCGCCTCCCGGCGGGCCCATCCGCTGCCGGCCGATTTCGCCGCGTCGCTGCCGTTCCTCGGGGTGCGCCAGCAGCCAGGATATCTCGCGGGACACGCCGCTCGGAAAATCACTGATGTAAGCCGCTGAACCGCCAAGCAGGCGTTCCTGGTCGATCATGCGGGCCGGGGTCGTCTGGGCGCCGGCGCCGACAAAACTGATTACCGACCGTCCCATGCCGGCCGCCTGTTCATTGGCGGTACCGGCCATGCCGATCACCACCGTGGAATCATGCAGCACCGATTCAAACAGATCTTTTCCCATTACTACGGTTTTATCGCCTTTGCGCAGCAGTCTGCCGTCAACCAGTGTCCAGCCGTCATCGCGCACTGATTCCGCCATTTTTTCAATATCGAGCACCGGCGATAGGGCGCAAAGGTACTGTGCTTGCTCCGGTACTCCGTCAATCACCGTCAGAATGCGGCGGAAATTGGCATCGGCCTCTTCCCGGCTGCCCGGCAGCAAACCGATAATCGGCGGATCAGCCGGTTTTTCCGGTCCCGGCTCGCCAATCCCGTCCATGATCGGGTTGCCGAGAAAACGGGCGTCAATTCCTTTGGCGCGGAGTCGCTCCGCAGTATAAGCATCCCGGGTTAACACCCGTGAAGCAAATTTGCGGATCACCCATTCTTCGATGCCGGAATGCGGATTCATGTGATCAGATTTGGCCAGGGCCAAAAAGATTGATTTGCGCCCCAAGCCAAAATAGGCATGAATCAGCAGAAAAACATCGCCGACCACAAATGCATGGTCGATTTCTGAGCGCCGCCGGGCCAGAAATCCCAGATAGCGAAAATAGTCGCGCGCGTAAGGAATATCTTTCAGGAACAGGCGGAACTCCTGGCTGCCAAATCCCTGTCCGGGCGGAAATGAACCCTCCCAGACGGTTGAAAAACCTTGCTTTTGAAATGCATCACCGTTTGACACCATGGGAATCGCCACAATCGACTGTTCCGGCGCCAGTTGCCGGAGTTCGGTGGCGATCAGTGCGCCGGTGCGGTCTTCACCGTAGCCGTTGGTCAGAAAGGAAATATTCACGTATGGCCTCCGCTATGATCCGCGCAGCTCCCCGCTCGCGCGTTAATTCGAGTAGCTCCGAGCGCAACTGTTCCCGCCGGGCGGGATCCTGCCATAACGCCGATGCAGCGCCGGCTACTTGCTGAGGAGTCAAAACGCCGCGCATTTCCGGCGCCAACATCCGCCCCGCCATCCGGTTTACCATCGACATATAAGGCACTCGCGGACTCATCCAGGCAATAATCCATTTTTTGATATGATTAAACGGAAAAAACCGCGGATACAACAACCCCAACAGCCCTTCAAAGGGAATGCTCTCAATCGAGTTGAGCGGCATCAGCATGATGAAGGGCGTCCCGATCGCCGCACACTGCAGGTTATTGGTTCCCGGCAGTACGATTGCCAGATCGGCGGCCACAATCGCGTCATGCCCATGTGTAAAGACAAACAGGATATTGCCGGCATTGCCAGTGCGGAGGATTCCTGCATCGTCCGACATTTCAACCGGCATTTCGCGCTGCTGCAATACGTCGAGCACGATACTTTTGTCGATGAACGGGGAAATCGGCAACAGCAACCGTGCAGTAGGATACTCCTGCGACAACAGCTGCGCTGTGTCCAACATGAAATCCAGGCTCATCGCCACATAAGACGGCCGACTGCCTGCCATTAGCGAAATCACCGGTTTTGCGCCATCC
>CAZOJA010000440.1:0-2246 GCA_964579955.1 uncultured Veillonellaceae bacterium
TAACAAACTGGAGACTTTCAAACTGCTTCGATTCATGCTAATAATCCCCTCCGTTATCTTTGTGGACCACGATTCGCAGCGTATGCTGAATTCACCATTAGTATAGCGCTTCAAAAAGCCGCGCGTCAATCGGAAATCCCTTGTTTGACGCCTTGGTCAATCCAAGTTATAATAGTTTTAATATTTAGATATGCGACATATTCTCGGCAGCGATGGGGAGAGAGAACGCAAGAGAAATTCCCGGCATGTTGGTGATTTTTTGCCATCCGTCCGGGGTTTTGTGTTTTTGATTTATCGGGGCAAAACACTGATGAGGAAAGGTGGCGCGCATGGAAAGAAAACTATACTCGAATGAGCTTGCAGCAATTAAGCAACTGACACTCGAAATGGGTCACAAGACCGTAGACGCGGTCAAGTTTGCAGCGCAAGCGCTGATAAACAATGACGCGGAGATTGCCGGCAAGGCGCGCAGCCTGGAAAAGGAAGTCGACGGAATGTATCGTCAGATTGACGACAGATGCATCGTCAGCATCGCCACCCAGCAGCCGATGGCCGGAGATTTGCGGTTTCTTGTTTCGACGCTGAAGATTGCCACGGAAATCGAGCGGATTGCCGATTACGCCAACAATATCGCCAAGATGGTGCAACGCAAATTTTCCGCCGAAGACATGTCTCCGACCGATTCGATGAAGCCCGCGGTCGATATCATGTCCCGCGAAGCGGTCAGCATGTTAGCGGAAGCGTTGGCCGCGTATGAGAAAAATGACGCGGACATGGCGATGTTGGTCCCGCAACGGGACGCTCTGGTGAATCGCCTGAACAAGGATTTGTTCCGCAATATCCTGGCGATGGCTACTGTCAAGAAATATGCCAATGAGCTGGCGATGGATTTCCATACGGCCGTGCGTTATATAGAACGGGTGGCAGACCGCTCCGGCAACATTGCCGAGTATGTTTATTATGCCGCAACCGGCTATCGCTTTCCCGATAACAAAAAGTGAGCGCTGTGTAGCGGCGGGTATTTGAATTGAGGGGAGGCTGCAGCCTTGCCTGTGGAATGGATACTTGGCGAATTGACCGATGTCATGCGCCTGATCATTGCAGCGATTCTCGGCGGCGTTGTAGGATTGGAGCGCCAGCAGCGGCATAAGTCGGCGGGTTTACGGACCCATATCTTGGTTAGTCTGGGATCGTGCCTGGTCATGGTGATTTCAATAAAAATCTATACCGGCGTTCAGGGATTGACCAACGCCGACCCCGCCCGCTTGGCGGCGCAAGTTGTCAGCGGGATCGGCTTTCTCGGCGCCGGAACGATTATGAAGGAAGGCCTGACAATCAAGGGGCTGACAACGGCGGCGAGCTTGTGGGTGGTTGCCGGAGTCGGTCTGGCAGTGGGCGGCGGATATTATGTCGGTGCTGTGGCCACAACGGTATTGTCGGTTTTGGCGCTGACTTATTTGCCCCGCTATGAGCGCCTTTATGGGTGCGGACCCTCACAGGTCGCGATGATCGTAAAGTCGGTTGACAAACCAGGGCAGATCGGTCGGATCGGTTCCTATCTCGGTACCAAGAACATTGCCATTTGCGACATAAAGATCGATGAAGTCGGCAAAAATGAGATTCACATCTCGGTCATCGTCGATATCACCGACCGTCGCATTTTGCCGGACATTTTGGAAGGCCTGAAGGCCATTGAGGGCGTAAGCGACGTCTGGCTCGAATGAACCTGGCAGGATTTCATCGCTGCAAGGCGAAAATATTGGCTGGGAAAAAGTTTGCGGGGGTTGCGGCTGCCAAGTCGGCCGAAGCGATACAAAAAGTTGAAAGGGTGGGGTAGTGGATGAGAAAAGCAACGGTACTCTTGATGCTGGCGATGTTCGTCATTGCAGCGCTGGTCACAGGCTGCGGCGGCGGAGATAAGAAGCCGGCCGAACAGCCCAAGGCGAAAGGTCCTTCCGGGACCTTGATGATTTACACCTCGATTTATCCGGACATTGTCGAGCTGGTCAAACCGGCGATCGCCAAAAAATTCCCTGACTTAAAGGTCAACTGGTTCCAAGCGGGTTCCGAGCAGGTTATGGCTAAGCTGGCCGGTGAAATCGAGGCGAAGAAAGTGCAGGCGGATGTACTGCTTGTGGCTGATCCGGCTTATTATCTTACGCTCAAGGACAAGGGCCTGCTGATGAAGTACGATTCGCCCATGCGTAAAGATATTACCGGTAATAAAGATACCGAAGGATATTGGA
>CAZOJA010000441.1:0-2245 GCA_964579955.1 uncultured Veillonellaceae bacterium
CGGTATTGGTCGATTTTTGGGCTTCCTGGTGCGGTCCCTGCAAAATGGCGGGACCGGAATTGGAAGCGGCGGAAGCGGAGCTGGCCGGCAAGGTCATCGTGGCCAAGGTGAATATTGATGAACTACCGGCCCTCACCAGCCGTTTCAATGTGAAAGCAGTGCCGACCTTCATTGTGTTCAAGGGCGGTAAGGAAGTGAGCCGGTTTACCGGCTACAAGACCCGCAAGGACTTGGTGGCGGCTGTCGAAAACATCTGAAACGTCAACGATGTGGAAGCTCCCGGAGCCGCTCCGGGAGCTTTTTGCGGAATGTGGAGGGGAATTCATGGCGCAGTCCAGAGTATTGGTTGCTGATGACGATGATAAAATCCGGGAGTTGCTCGAACTCTACCTTGCCAAGGAAGGGTTTGCGGTGGAACAGGCCGCCGACGGTGCAGAAGCGATCCTCAAGGCGCAGCAGTTGAAACCGGACCTCATCGTGCTTGATATCATGATGCCGGTGCTTGATGGAATGGAAGTATGCCGGCAGGTGCGTAAGTTTTCCCAGGTTCCCGTCATAATGCTGACAGCCCGGACCGAGGACGAAGACCGGATTATGGGTCTGGAGCTGGGAGCCGATGATTATCTGGCAAAACCGTTCAATCCCCGCGAGCTGGTGGCCCGGGTCAAGGCGGTGCTGCGGCGCATGGCCCATGCCGGCGAAGAACCTGTCGGCAAGGATGCAATGCTTTCCTTCGCTCAACTGACGATCAACCGCCAGGAGTATGTGGCTACTTCATCCGGACATACGGTGCAACTTACCGCCAAAGAGATGGATTTATTATGGCACCTTGCTTCTCATCCGGGGCGTGTGTTTTCTCGCGAACAACTGTTGGAGTCGATCTGGGGTTACGAGTATTTTGGCGATACCCGCACCGTGGATACCCATATCAAGCGCATTCGTCAAAAGCTTGAGGTGCGTGACGATTCTCCCTGGGACATCAAGACCGTATGGGGAGTTGGCTATAAATTCGAGGTCCGTTCGTGAAGCCGTCGCTGCAAACCAAATTGCTGGTGAATTTCATGCTGGTCGTGGCGTTGATTCTGGCCGGGTTCGCTGTGGGGTCGTCCGCGCTTATCCGCCAGTATTTTCTCTCGGCAAAGCAGCAGGAACTGATCGGCAAAGGGCAGGAAATGGCGCGGGTGATGGATGATTTCATGACTGGCCGTTTGTCTGCACCAGAATTGGTGGAACTAGCCGACCGAATCGACGGATTTCTCGGTGCCCGGATCTGGGCGGTCGACACCTCTGGTCGGATTATCGTCATGTCTTCGACGCCTCGTCGCGGCCAGCCTGAAAGGCCAAGCGGCGTTGCCGGCCCAAGGCCGGCGCCTGGTCAGGCAAACGGACCGGGAGGTATGCGTTCTTCGACGGCGGTGCGAAACCTGCTTAAAGACATTGAACCGGTGTTTGCCGGCCATATTCTGACCCGGACTTTTTTTCATCCTTACTACAATGAAGACATGATGCTTGTGGCGGTGCCGATTGTCAACACAGTCGGCGCCATTACCGGTGCAGTCATCCTGAATGCGCCGGTGCAGGGAGTCAATGAATTCCTGAGCCGCGTGTACATGGCGATCGGCGTGATTGGCCTCTTGGCTCTCGGTCTGACGCTGCTGGTCGTAAGAAGGTTGTCAGGCGGTATCGTGCGTCCACTGCGGGAAATGCAGTCGACAGCGGCTTTCATGGCAGAAGGCCGTTACGACAATCGGGTAAAGATCACCAGCGCAGACGAGGTCGGGCAGCTTGGCCAGTCGCTCAATACCCTGGCGCAGGAATTGGGACGGTTTGTTGAGCGGACTGAGCAGATGGAAAAATTACGACGCGATTTTGTCGCCAATGTTTCACACGAACTGCGTACACCGTTGACTGTTATCCGAGGTTATACCGAAGCCTTGCGGGACGGCACCGTGACGGATCCGCAGCAGGCCGAACGATTCACCAAACTGATCGTGAATGAGACTGAACGGTTGGAACGCCTGATCAGCGATCTGCTCGACCTCAGCCGGCTGCAGGCCCGCCAGTTCGTCATGGAGCTGGAAATGATTCCGCTGGCGGAAATCGTGGACAATGTTGTGGCGATGCTGCGGGGGAAATACGCCGACAAAGGTGTGGAACTCGTATGGAATGGCGCGGAAATGCTTCCCCCTATTCCCGGCAATGGGGATCGTCTGGTACAATTAATGTTAATCTTGCTTGATAACGC
>CAZOJA010000442.1:0-2245 GCA_964579955.1 uncultured Veillonellaceae bacterium
TTATCAGCGGATGCTGCCGATCATGGTGCTGGTTGTTGGCGGGTTTATTCTGTTTGACGGACTTTTATCGTTAACTCGCAAGCAATATAGTGAAGTGTTTCTGGACTTATTTGTACTCGTCATAAAAATGTACGTCGTGATGATGGCGATCAGCTTTTTTTTGCGTGACTTTTCTTATTCACGGAGTATTTTGTTGGTTGCAGCTGCCTTTCAGTTCATTTTGTTTGCTATATGGAAACGAATTTGCTGGAATAAAGAGCATGCGGACATGTTGCCGCGCCGGGTGATGATCATGGGCGCCGCCAGCGACTTTCATGTTTTGGTTAGCCGGTTGCGAGTCCACTCCTATCTCAAGGACCAGGTGAAATACGTTTGCACGGATTACGAGAGCGGCGCCTGGCGTCAGGTTATCCATGACGTAGACCTGGTGATCCTGGCATCAGACATGCCGTTGTCTCACAAGGCGGCGATGCTGCATTATTGTCAGAATCACAATCGGCAATTATTCATTATTCCGGAGTTTTACGAAGTGTACTGCAGCAATGTCGACTTGGATAAAATTGATGATATTCCGGTTTATCGTCCACGTTACCTGAGACCCACCATCGAGCAGCGGGTCCTAAAAAGAATCCTTGATCTTACGGTTGCCGGCATTGCTTTGCTATGTCTGGCGCCGGTCTTTGCTATCGTGGCGCTTGCGATCAAGATGGATAGCAAAGGTCCGGTTTTATTCAAACAAAAACGAGTCGGCGAATTGGAGAAAGAATTTGACGTATTCAAGTTTCGTACAATGTGCGTTGATGCGGAAGCACTGACAGGACCGACGCTTGCAACAGCAAACGATCCGCGAATTACCAGATTAGGTCGGTTTTTGCGGGCAACCCGCATGGATGAACTTCCTCAGCTGGTGAATGTACTGATCGGCGACATGAGCATTGTGGGGCCAAGACCAGAACGGGCGTTTTTTGTCGAGATGCTGAAGCGGGAGTTGCCGGAATACGCCCATCGCAGCAACGTTAAACCAGGAATTACCGGGATGGCCCAAGTATATGGGAAATATAGCACAACACCCTATAATAAGCTTGTGTATGACTTGATATATATTCAAAACTTTAGTGTGATCAATGACTTGGTGTTGATGCTGAAGACGTTGAGGATCCTGCTGACGCGCAGCAGTACGGAAGGGGTTGGCGGCGGACGGGAAGACGGGATGGAAGATATTGAGATTTTGCGAACGAGTCGCGTTCAATAACCAAGAACGTTCAATAAGTTGAGATGAGATAGGATGTGGAGTAATGGACTGGTCGGAAAAAAGAGAAAGAGGACGAATCGGCACTGTGCAGTCGTTGATGCTGCGGACAGGCAGTTTGCCGCAGCAAACCTTCAAGGCTTTTTCAATTGATGTATCTGAGGAAAACATTGGTTTTCAAACGGAAGCGCCGTTGTCCATCGGGGAGCGGATCCGATTGGAATTGGTTTCGAAGACGCGGACTGTTAGCGTGGATGCCGTTGTTGTAAGGCAACATGAAAGCCAATATGGCTGCAAATTTGTCGAAGATGACAAGGGCAAAGTACACAGCTTCATATCGCTAGCTGGAAAGCATAGCAAAAAGTAGAAAGGACATCGGCATGAACAAGCAGTTCCCGCACCTTTATCGATTGATCCTGTTATTGTCCGATTTGTTGTTTGTTTTTGCGGGGCTGAGTTATGCGATTTTGTTAAACGATTATTTTAAAGATTTGCCGCAGCAGACGATATGGGATTACTCCAGAATGATTCCGGTTATCGCGGTTGCGGCATGGATTTTGTTGGCAGTGAACGGATTGATCAGTATTCAACGGCTATTGTTGCCGCAAGTGATTGTTGCAGTGGGGTTGACGGTCTTTCAGCTGATGTTGGTAGTGATGACAGCAAGTTTCTTGCTGAATGAAACGCTTTCCCGCACCGCACTGCTATTAGCTGCCGTGATTCAATTTTTCCTGTTGTCCGCATGGAAGTTTGCAGTGTGGCGTTATGAAAGAACGCAACTGCCGCAGGAGCGCATCGCCATCTTCGCGCCCAATTGTGAGTCGGATCATATCATGGCGCGTTTGGCGATTCACCATTACGCGCATTATGACGTAAGCTACTGTCTTTTGGATGGAACCAATAACGAAGAACGCTGGCAGACCGAAGTGCAAAAAGCGGATGTGGTTGTCTTGGGTGTCGGGTTGCCGATTGCCATGCGCGAGAAAATTATGCAAT
>CAZOJA010000443.1:0-2245 GCA_964579955.1 uncultured Veillonellaceae bacterium
ATTTGCAGCTACAATCGCTGGCATTTGTTGAAACGTTCGCTGGAGGCCCTGTTTGCCCAAGATTTTCCCAACGACGAGTATGAGATCGTCTTTGTCGATGACGGCAGCACCGACAGTTCGCTGGCGATGGCCGAGGAGTTGGCCAAAAACGCCCCCTGCCGGCTCAAGGTACTGACCAAACCGAACGATGGCCTGTCGCGCGCGCGTAACCTCGGCATTCGCAACTGCGAAGGCGAAATCATCCTGTTCATGGATGACGATACCTTTGCCGATCCGGCGTTGCTAAAGGAGCATCTGGTTGTCCATGAGCAGCACCCGAATGCTGTCGTCATGGGTTGGGTCAATCATATCGAAGAATTGGATCCGTCGGGGCCGCGAAAATATGTGATGGCCGACTATTCACGATCTTTCTTCTGGACCAGCAATGTTTCGGTCCGCAAAAAGTATATTGACCAAGTCGGCGGCTTCGATGAAGATTTTCGCGAGTATGGCTGGGAAGACATGGAGCTGGGCTATCGGCTGAAAAAACTGGGGCTGCAGCGACATATCAACGAAAAGGCGATCGTGTCGCACTATAAGCCGCCAAAACAAAAAAAAGACCTGCCGGGAATGTTGCGGCAGGCCGAATCGAGCGCTCGCAGCGCGCTCATCTATATTAAGAAACGTCCTGGACTTCGCTCGCGGATGGCTACGGGGATCACCTGGTTCCGTATGGGACTCGATTTACTGTTTCGTCCGCTGCGTCCCTTGTTTCAGAGCGGCATCGACAATGCTCCCGAGGGTCCACTGCGCGGCTGGGCCTGGTGGTGTGCCCGCATGCTGTGCAGTTTTCGCTTCTTTGATGTCGTGCGAAGCGGTGACAGCTCCAAACCGGGGACCGTGAAATGAAGCCGATCCTAAGCGTCGTCATTCCTACCTTCAACCGGCGGGAAACCCTGGCAACCGTGTTGCCGCTGCTCGCCAGACAGAGTCTGCCGGTCGAACAATATGAGCTTCTGCTCTGCGATTCCGGCTCTACTGATGGCACAAACGAGTTGGTGGCGGAACTGGCGATCCCCAATCTGCGCCACATCCGGCCGGCGGAAAACAGGGGCCGCAGCGGCGCCCGCAACGCCGGGATCCGCGATGCGACCGGCGAATTCGTTCTGTTTACGGACGCCGATATCATTCCGTCGCCGGATCTATTGGCCGAGCATCTGCGGCTGCACCGCGCCCGCCCGCATTCTGCGGTGGTGGGTCTGGAAGTGCAGGTGGACACCGTCGCCGAGTACGAAGCGGTCCGCGACAACCCTTATGACAAGGGACGCCACATGCATGGCCGCAGCGACAAGGAAATGTCCTGGTTGTTCTTTCTCACCGGCAACGCCTCAGCGTCGCGACAAGCCCTGCTGGATGTAGGACTTTTTGATGAAAACTTCACAGTGTACGGGCACGAGGACCTGGAACTCGGGTATCGGCTGCAAAAAGCCGGGTATCCGATCCGCTACAACGCGCAGGCGGTGAATTACCACTGGCACCCGGTGCCGTTTGCCGAGCGCTGCGACAAGATGCGGCATTCCGGCGTGGCCACCAAACGATTTTACACCAAGCATCAGGACTGGACGATTTTGTTGCGGCTCGGCGTAAATCCTTTTACGCTAGCGATACACCAGTTGGTTCATGGAGTTGAAACCTGGCGCGGCAAGCTGCGCTCCAAAGAAATGCAGGCCGGCTGGGGCCGTGAACTGACGCTGCAATATTATTACCTGTGCGGCTATCGGGGCGTGGAACCGTGAGCATCGATTGGAACGTGGTACAGACGGTTTTGATCCTGCGCACGGACCATCTGGGCGATCTGCTGTTATCCACCCCGCTGATTCGCGCTTTGCGAACCGCGCTGCCCGGACGTCGGTTTGTATTGGTTGCCTCGCCGGCCAACCGCGAGGCGTTGGTCGGTTGGGACGGCATTGATGAAGTCCGCGTGTTTGACCCCAAATGGCCACTATGGAAAAAATGGCATTACGCCAGGCAGCTCGGACGCGAACACTGGGACCTGTGCCTGACGTTGTCGCCGCGCACGCCGTCTTATCTGCTGGGCTGGCTGTCCGGTGCACCGCTGCGCAGCGGCATCATTTATTCGCGCCGCATCTTGGCCCGGTTACTAAGCCCGCTGTGGCTGACCCACCCGGTGGTGGTGCCGGTGGACGAACAGCTGGCGCAGGGTGAATCGGTAGCACACGAGGTAGTGCAACTGGCAGGAATCGCC
>CAZOJA010000444.1:0-2244 GCA_964579955.1 uncultured Veillonellaceae bacterium
AGAACAGGCCGACAATCCTGCCACTGTTGTCGATGTCCATCACTTCGGCTGCCGGTCGTTTCGGCAGCCCGGGCATAGTCATGATTTCACCGGTGATGGCTACCAGGAAGCCAGCTCCAGCCGACACCCGCACTTCCCGCACCGTGACCGTGAACCCTGTCGGCCGGCCCAGTTTGGTTGCATCGTCACTGAGTGAATACTGGGTTTTTGCCATGCAGATCGGTGTTTGGTCAAATCCCAGCGTGGTCAGTTCCGCAATCGTCTTGTCGGCAGACGCGGAAAAGTTCACTCCATCTGCACCATAGATTTCTTTGGCGATAATTTCAATCTTCTGTTTGATTGGCAGTTTTTCATCATAGAGAAAGCGAAATTGTCTGGGTTGTTCCATTACCGCCAGCAGTTTTTTCGCCACCGCTTCACCACCGGCGCCGCCTTTGGCCCATACCTCAGACAGCGCCACTTCGGCCCCCAATGCCTGACATCGGTTTTCGACGAACGCCAGTTCTTCCACTGTATCGGTGGGAAAGGCATTGATTGCGACGACGGCAGGCAAGCCGAATTTAGCTACGTTTTCGATATGTTTACTTAAATTGGCCATGCCTTTTTCCAGGGCCGTCATGTTGACTGCACCCAGGTCGGCTTTCGCCACGCCGCCATGCGATTTGAGCGCCCGCACGGTTGTAACCAGCACGACGACATCCGGTTTCAGGCCGGCAAAACGGCACTTGATGTCGATGAATTTTTCCGCGCCCAGATCTGCGCCGAACCCAGCCTCAGTAATCAACACATCGGCCATTTTCAGGGCAAACTTGGAAGCCATGACACTGTTGCAGCCGTGGGCGATATTGGCAAACGGTCCGCCATGCACAAATGCCGGCGTGTTCTCCAAGGTCTGCACCAGATTGGGTTTGATTGCGTCCTTGAACAGTAGCGTCAACGCTCCCGCCACTTTGAGGTCAGCCACCGTCACCGGCTTGTTGTCATAGGTGTAGGCGACAATGATCCGATTGATGCGGGCCTTCATGTCTTCCAGGTCCGAAGCCAGACAGAGGATTGCCATCAATTCCGACGCGACCGCGATATCGAAGCCGCCTTCACGCGGTATTCCGTTAGCTTTGCCGCCAAGCCCCAGCACAATGCTGCGCAGGGCCCGTTCATTCAGGTCCATCACACGTCGCCAGGTGATGCGGCGCGGATCGATCCCCAACTCGTTGCCATGGTGAATATGGTTGTCGATGACGGCTGCCAGCAGATTGTTGGCGCTCGTCACCGCGTGAATATCGCCGGTAAAATGCAGGTTGATGTCCTCCATTGGCACTACCTGGGCATAACCGCCGCCGGCTGCCCCGCCCTTTACGCCGAAACACGGGCCAAGCGATGGTTCACGCAGGGCGATCACGACTTTTTTACCCAGTTTACGCAGTGCATCGCCCAACCCGACTGTATTGGTTGTCTTGCCTTCACCCGCCGGCGTCGGGTTGATCGCACTGACCAGGATGACTTTGCCGTTGGGTCTGTCTTTTAAGCGTTCCCATACATCCAGCGATACTTTGGCCTTGTATTTGCCGTATAATTCGAGATCGTCCTCACTCAGCCCCAGTTCTGCCGCCACCTGGACAATCGGCTTCATTGCCGCAGCCTGGGCGATTTCCACGTCACTTTTCATCCTATTTTTCCCACCTTACAGTGAATCTATGATCTGACGGCTGATTGTATCGGCGCTCAGGTCGCTGTCCACCAGCAATTTTTGTCCGGCGGCTTTATACTGTGCTACAAATGCGGCATCCTTGATTCCACCGATGTTGATCAGCACATTCAGCCACGCTCCATGTAGCGCAGCCCGCAAAGAATATGCAGCGACTCCCAGGTCACTGGCGGCCGAGACATTGGTTTTGCCAACAGCCCCGGCGACAACCTGCAGACACTCCGCCGCTGTTTCCATCATCGCAAACGGTGTCCTTGTTGCATTTTGCAGCGCCAATTGAATGGCGCCGCTTCGTGCTTCCTTCTCGGCATCGGTTGCTTTGGGCAGTTTGTAGGCGGCCGAAACTTCATTGAAGGCTGCCGTGTCCTGGTCGATCAGTTCGAGAAAACGGTGTTGCAGCCGAATGCCGCTGGCCTGCAATGCTTGCGTCTGCGTTTCAAACTCGCGGTATTTTTCTTTACCCAAAGTCAGGCCCGCCACCATTGCCGCCAGCGAAGCCCCCACCGCCCCCATCAGGGCGGCAGCCGAGCCGCCGCCTG
>CAZOJA010000445.1:0-2242 GCA_964579955.1 uncultured Veillonellaceae bacterium
ATGCTGCCGCTAGAGCCGTGGCCGGACTAAGCGACATCAGGCCGCCGGCACTGCCGAAAACGACGTTTACAGTGAGCCTCATCGAAGGCGGACATGCCATTCATGCCATCGCGCAAAAAGCCACCTTTAAAATCAACTTGCGGTCTGATGATCCGCAGGAACTTGATAAGCTGCAAAAACAAGCCATAGAGGTGTTTGAGTTGGGCGCCAAGGAGGAGAATGCCCGCTGGGACAGCAATGCAGTTTCGGTCGAATATAAAATGATCCTCGATGTACCGGCCGGTGCTCAGCCTGCGGATTGCGAGATGGTCCAGGCTGCGTGGCAGGCCACGGAATGCCTGGGGATTTCTCCCCGACTTATTCCCGGTGGCTGCACTAATACCAACATGCCGATCAGCATGGGAATACCGGCGGTGACCCTTGGCCGCGGCGGCAAAGAAGGTGGTGTGCACAGCCTGGAGGAGTGGTTTGATCCCGAGGGGACCTATCGTTGTCCGCAGCGATCATTTCTTTTGTTACTGGCGTTGGCCGGAGTGGAAGGCGCCGTTGCCCCGGTGATATGAAAATTCATTTAAATGCAAAGGATGCTTTAATTGTAGTTGATGTGCAGGTCGATTTCCTGCCCGGGGGATCATTGGCAGTTCCCAATGGCGAGCAGGTCATTCCTCCTCTTAACAGCTATATCAAACGGTTCTCACAGCAGGGTCTGCCGGTCTTTTTTACTCGGGACTGGCATTGCTCCCAGCACTGTTCATTCAGAGAAAATGGCGGCCAGTGGCCGCCGCATTGCAAAGCAGATACTCCAGGAGCGCAGTTTGCACCAAATTTATTGCTGCCGCAAAACAACCGGTATATTCTTTCCAAAGGTGCGAAGCAGGAAGTCGATGCATATTCGGGGTTTCAAGATACCCCGTTGGTGGAACTCTTGCACGAACACGGAATTCAGCGTGTTTTTATCGGCGGAATTGCGACTGAGTATTGTGTCAGAGCTACGGTCATAGATGCGTTAAATTCAGGATTTGCTTCGATGCTGTTAGCAGATGCGATTCAAGGAGTCGGCGCAAATCCGGGTGATATGGAAACTGCGGTGGAACAAATGCTGGCTGGCGGAGCAGTGGCTTTAACCATGGAGGATTTTTCATAGCATCATTCTCCTTTTTTGTTTTTATGAAGAAAAGTTGGCCGGCAAGCCGGCGCTGTTGCCGCTCAATGAAGACGCAATCCTTGCAGGGACTCATTGGGTCAGCAAAAAGAGATAAACCCGACCGTAAATGAAGGATAATATGGAGGGATTGGCCAGTGAACCCGATTAGCGAATACAAAAGTAAACTGCGCAGCGCCGAAGAGGCGGTCAAGGTCGTAAAATCAGGGGATTGGGTCGATTATGGACTGGGGTTGTCACAACCGATTGCGCTCGATGCAGCCTTGGCCGCCCGCAAGCCGGAATTGCGGGATGTCAAATTCCGCAGTGCGCTGTCACTGGCGCCCCGCCAAGTGGTTCTGGCTGACCCGGACCGGGAGTCGTTTGTCTTCAATAGCTGGCATTTTGGTGGTTATGAACGCAAGTTGCAGGAAATGAATCAATGCAATTTCATTCCGATGGTGTATCGCAACAAACCGCATTTCTATCGCAACGACCTGGAAGTCGATGTGGCGATGATCTCGGTAGCGCCGATGGACAAACATGGCTATTTTAATTTTTCGCTGACCAATTCCGCTACGCGGGCGATCTTGGACACGGCTAAAACTGTGATTCTGGAGATCAATACAAACTTACCGATCGCACTTGGCGGGCGGGAAGAATGTATTCATATTTCGGAAGTGGATTATATCGTAGAAGGAAATAACCCGAAACTGGTTGAACTGCCGTTAGCGGAACCGGATGAAGTCGATCAGACCGTAGCCAGATTGATCGTGGAAGAAATCGTCGACGGAGCTACGATCCAACTGGGTATCGGCGGCATGCCGAATGCGGTCGGTACGTTAATTGCAGAGTCGGATGTGAAAAATCTCGGCATGCACACCGAAATGCTGGTGGACGCTTATTTGGCAATGTATGAACGGGGCAAGCTGACCAATAAATGTAAACGGACCGATCATGGCAAAGGCGCCTGGACCTTTTGTATCGGCAGTAAAAAGCTCTATGAATGGGTCGATCACAACCCCGGTTTGGCCGCTTATCCGGTCAATTACACCAATGATCCGGCCGTGATGGCGCAGAATGACAACTTTATTTCCGTCA
>CAZOJA010000446.1:0-2241 GCA_964579955.1 uncultured Veillonellaceae bacterium
TTAATGGCAACCATCGCCGCACAGGTGTCGATGGCAATCGAGTGGAAACGTACGGAACAGGCACTGCATTATAGCCAGACCCGCTATCGGACGATTATGGAACAATCGTTTGAAGCTCTGGCAGTGATTGATATCAATACACAGGAAGTCGTGGAAGTAAATCAGCGTTTTACTGAGCTGTTCGGTTATTCGTTGCCACAGGATGCACCACTATATGTCAATCAATTTGTCGTTGATTCACAAACCAATCTGGATCGCTACTATCACGAAACTATTCGGCAACAAAATGTTCTGGTCTCGGAAGTGCGGCATTTCCGGCATAAAAATGGAACGGATGTTTTTGTCGAACGGGCTGGAACCCTGATTCGTGTCGAAGGACGAGAAATATATCTGGCCAGCATGCGTGACATCACTGCAGAGCGTTATCGGCAAGCGGCCCTCGAGCGGGATATCGAAGCGGCCAGCAGGTTGCAGAGAGGTTTATTGCCTGAGTTGCCGGAAGTGCCGTCGGTCAGCATTCGGACGATTTACCGCCCGTTGCGGTTTGTCAGCGGCGACTCGTACCATCTGGAATGGTGCAATGGCGGGAAACTTCTGCGTGGTTTCTTGCTTGATGTCTCCGGTCATGGATTGGCGACAGCGATTCAAACTGCCTCCGTCAATGTGCTGTTGCGTGAGGCGTCGAAGTCCAATTTGCCGCTGCTCGGCCAGTTGCGCCGGATCAATGCACGGTCGGAAAAGTACTTCACTGATGACACGTACGCGGCCATGCTGGGGTTTGAACTGGATTTGTTGGCAAAAGAATTGCGCTACGTCGGTGCCGGTATCACTCAGTTTTTTGCCAATGAGAAGGTCATCGAAACCCCCGGCATGTTTATTGGCATGTGGCGTGATGCCGATTTTACGATGAATGTGCTGCCGATAGCAGACGGCGATCGCTTTTTCTTTTTGACGGATGGTTTTACTGATGTTATGAAACGGGCTGGAAATTTTGAGCCATCGCCAATGTGCCTCGACTTCGCCGCAAGCGTGGCAGTGTTGGAACAATTGGCTGCAGAGGGGGCGCTACGGGATGATGCGACGGCGATATGCCTGCAGATCAACCAAATGGAGTAAAACTGCCGATGTTTTGTTGCGGGAGGACCAATGACACATAGTGCGAACAAAGATTATTACGCAGTAGTGGAAGAGTTTTTACAACTCATCGCCCGTTTGCAGGCCGGAGATAGTTTTGCGCTACCGGATGAACGGCAGTTGTTGCTGGACAGGTTGACTGGGGTGCTGAACTGCCTGCAGGAAACGCATGAATTTGATTTTCGAGAAATAGGCGATCATTTGTATGACGGAATTTATATCGCTGACGGACAAGGCAAAACCATGTATGTCAACAAGGCCTATACCCGGATTACCGGCATTCAGGCGCAGGAAGTCGTGGGTCGTTACGTGGCGGAATTGATGGTGGATGGACTATATAAGAATGCGGTAACACCGGAAGTAATCCGGACGAAAAAACAAGTCAATGCCATGGCAGAGAGCCTGCGCAATGGGATAAAAATGTTGATTACCGGCAACCCGATCTTTGACCGGGCTGGCAATGTGAAAAAAGTGGTTGTTATCGACCGGGAAATGTCGGACTTGCTTGCGATGAAAGCGGAACTGGATGCTTCGCAGGAAAAAATGAAAGCCGTGGAAGAAGACAAGGACAAAAAGAAAGAAGAGATTGAGCATTTGCGACGGTTGCACTTCAGCAAGACCTTGATTGCGCGGAGCCCGGAAATGGAACAAGTTGTCGCCGCAATTGATCAAATTGCCCGATTGGATGTGACCGTGCTGATTACCGGTGAGACGGGCGTAGGCAAGGAAGTGGTCGCCAATGCGATCCGGGTCAACAGTGCCCGTGAAAAGGGCCCGTTTGTCAAAGTGAATTGTGCGGCTATTCCTTCGACCTTACTCGAAGCAGAGCTGTTCGGATATGAGAAAGGATCGTTTACCGGTGCTACCAGCAGCGGTAAAATGGGAATGTTTGAACTGGCTGATAAAGGCACGCTACTGCTGGATGAGATCGGTGAAATGTCGTTGGAATTGCAGGCCAAACTGCTTCGTGTCATTCAGCATAAGGAAATCAATCGGCTTGGCGGTACGAAGCCGATTCAGACTGATGTGCGGATTATCTCGGCCACTCACTGCGACTTAAAGGAACTGGTCCGGCAGGGCAAGTTTCGCGAAGATCTCTATTATCGG
>CAZOJA010000447.1:0-2231 GCA_964579955.1 uncultured Veillonellaceae bacterium
TATTCTCCGCCATCTCAGCATCCCCCTACAAAGTTTTTGTATAGTTCCGAGCGTTCCGTTTCCCACCGCTGTTCGAGCACTGCTTTTTCCCGCCGATATCGCTCCTGGCCGCTTTGAAACTGCCGCGCGAGAGTTTCTTGTTTTTCCATGGGCAGCAGCGGAACTTCCATTTCGCCGATGTCGTTGGGGTTGATGTTCATGATCGTGGTCCCCCGTTGAAAACTCTTGATCAATAGTTGTCCCACCGGGCTGTCGAGAAAGATTTTCAGATATTGCGGCGCAATCTTTTCTTTGATGCGCAGTACGATGATGTTTGCCGAAGCGATGACCACATGCTCCGTTTCCGGAAATAAGACCACTTTGTTTGAGGTTCCGCGACATGCCAGCAGAATGTCGCCGGCTTCCAGTTGATATCTTTTTACCTTGCGAATTTCTTCCTGAATCGTGTCCATGTTTTCAAAAACCAGTTCGCCTTCGTCCATGTTGGATATGTTCAGGACTTTTATTTTTCCTGGCTGCAGATCATCCTTCAGCACCGACTTGCCGCGGAAGATTTCCGAGACGTCTTTCAGCTTCACTTTTTCCAGACTGGATGCCTTGAACTGCTGGATGGCCGCGTTATCTTCGGCCAGATATATTTCGGGCCGCCAATCCTCATGGCTGCTAAATTCTGCGTCGGAAACCCAGTGTTTTTGTTTCACTGTCAGTTTGCCATTTTCATCGACAATTTTGCCGACGGTGACTCCCGTCGTAGCTTTGGCATCAAAAGCCATCAAATAGGTCTTGATGGCGGCATAGGGCCGGAGGATTCCTTCCGGCAAGGCGGTCATCGATGCCAAATGATAGTCCGTCATGATCCACTGCCGAAACTCCTGAACCGGACCACCGGCAAAAGTCACTTTGGCCGGTAACACCGCGAAAAGAGTGCCGCGCTCGCCTACGTGGCGGATGAGGGTTTCCACCGCGATGCATTCCGAATCACGCGTGATAAAGTTTCTCCCGGCTTCCTCCGGACTATATCGACTGCCAAACGACGGCACTGTGATCAATGTATCGTAGCTGTCTTTATCCAACAGTTCACGATAAATCGACTGGTTCAGTACCCGGACATGGTGGCTTTGTGAAAATGCAGTTTGCAGCAGGAGATACTGGACTTTCTTTTCGGTGGTCAGCGTGAACTCCGCGTTCGGGTTTTCTGCGATTATTTTTTGCAATCCTTCTGCAAATTTTTCCGCCTCGGCGATGAGGACCTTGCCGCAGTTTTTTGGCATGTTTTCCGCCAAATATTTGACCAGATACGTTGGCGCCAGCATTGCAGTACGATCAGTTCGGCTGGTTTTGACCAACAGTTCCATCAGGTCGAGCTCACAAGCTGCCGCAAAGAGCTGGAAGAAAAATTCCCGGTCACCAGGGAAATGGCCTAAATCAAAAGATTCCGATACACTTTGCATTTCTGCAAACAGGCGGTCTTTATCTTTCGATGTGTCAGTGATGAATACTTGTCGATTGCGCAGCCGTTGACTGGTCAGGGCAACCCGGACAGCTTCCAGCAAGAGCTGCTCCCGCTCCATCATGCCACGAATATATAACAACTGGATGAACGACTCCAATGCTTTCGCATTCATTTTCCATTTCCCCCATGATCGATCCTCTGATGATATGATATATTAAATATTTAGTATTCGCAATACTAAATATTTAATAATTTTCTACTTAATTTCACGAAAAGGAAGCCGCTTACATTTTCGAATCATCAGCAGCCCGCAAATACATTAGGCTGACCATTCTTGATTTTCAGGTCCAGAAGCACTGCACGGGCCATGGCTTCCAGTGCGTTAAAGGTATTACATAATCGGTTTGGTCCGCAATCGGGATTATCGATTCTTTCCCGCGTTACTGAGATTCGCTGGCTCAATGTTGCACCAATATATGCTTGGCGCAATTTTTTCACATGCTTTTCAAATTCCAGAATCATCGTCGAACCTCCTTGCTGGTTTTCGAATACTATATTGTTTTAATTTCCCAAATTCTAATGATTATCCTGCTAATTTTTTTCAATAGTGTCGCAATCCAATAGCTTGTCACTGCCATAGTGAAAAGAGAAACCGCCATCGCTGGCGGCTTCATCGTTTATTCGCTTTATTCCTCTTCGTCTTCTTTCAGCTCTATCGTTTCCCCCTCCAGCGTCCCGTCCCACGGCACTTCCTTCAGCGGTTCATCCTCTGGTGGTC
>CAZOJA010000448.1:0-2226 GCA_964579955.1 uncultured Veillonellaceae bacterium
CTAAGGCTGCTGGCCGCTGACGGTTTTTCGCCGCAGCAGATCCTTGATGTCGGCTGCGCCAACGGACAGTTTTCTTCGCGCTTGACATCGCTCGGCCAAACGGTGCTTGGCATCGACATCAACAACGAACGGATTCTCGATAACCAACGCCGCTTCGCAGATTGTGACCGGCTACGGTTCGAGCAGGCCGATTTTTTGCAGCGGCCGTTTGCGGCAGGCAGCCTGGACTCCATCACCGCGCTGGAAGTGCTGTATTATTTCACGCCGGAACAGCAGCGGCAGTTCTTTCAGAAAGCCTATGAATGCTTGCGGCCTGGCGGAAGGCTGCTGGTCAGCGTGAACATCTTCTTCAGCGGGCATTTTTCTGAAGCCTCGTTCCTATCCACTGTCGATCCTCGCTTTCACCAGCTTCAGGCGGACCGGATTTACCGCAACTATTATTACCGGCTCGAACTGCCGGTCATCGAATGGCTCGACCAACTGAACTATCTGGAGAAGCTGCGGATATTCTCGCCGAACATCCTGAAGCTAGAGCGTAAGTTTTATCCCGGGATCTGGAACGAGCTGCTGCTGCGACCGTCCGGCGTGATGGACCGCTATTTGTTGCCGGGGCTAAGACGGCTGCTGCTCGGCCTCATAGAATCAGACCCGCTGTATCACCTGGTGACCGGCTTGACCCGCCTGGTCGCGCCGGAGAGCGGCAAAAGCCAGCTGATTGTTTTATTGGAAAAAGAAAGATGAGTGGCAACATGGTGATTGAGGCGCGGGAGCTGGAAAAAGCATACATGATCCCGGAAATGGGCGATGGCTGGCGCAGTTGGTGGGCCAGCCTTTTCCACCGCCAGTACCGGCGGCATCAGGCGGTCAGTCCGCTGAGCTTTGCCGTTCAGGCAGGCGAAATCGCCGGACTTGTCGGGCCGAACGGCGCCGGCAAGTCGACGCTGATCAAAATGCTTACAGGCATCATCCGGCCGGATGCTGGTGAAGTGCGGGTGCTGGGGCTGGACCCATTCGAGCGGCGACGCGAGGTCAGCCGCCAGATCGGCGTGGTCTTCGGCCAGCGGTCTAATTTGTGGTGGGACCTGCCGGTGCAGGAATCGTTTTTTCTGGTGAAGGACCTTTACCGGATTCCGTCGGCGCAGTTCACAGAAACACTGGCCCAGCTGGATGCGGTGTTTGAACTGGACGAACTGCTCAGCCAGCCGGTGCGGACGCTGAGCCTGGGGCAGCGGATGCGCTGCACGCTGGCGGCGGCGCTGCTGCCAAGGCCGAAGCTGCTGTTCCTTGACGAACCGACGATCGGGCTGGACATCGTCTCCGTCGGCAAGCTGGTGCAGATGCTGAAAGACGTCAATGCAACGCAGCAGGTCACCTTGCTGATCACGTCGCATGACCTGACGGTGATGGAGCAGCTCTGCCAGCGACTGTTGCTGCTGGACCGAGGGCGGCTGATCTTTGACGGTGGCGTGACGGCGGCGGTGCAGCGTTATGCCTGCTACAAGAAGCTGCGACTGACGGCCCGCCCCGGCATTGCCGGCGGGCAGGAACGCATCCGCGAGGAGCTAGCGGGATTTGGCGGCGCGTGGCAGAACGAGACGCTGGAATGGATCATCGCCGAAGGCAACCCGCAGGAACAGGCGTTGCTGCAGCAAGTCCGCGTCCTGTCGGAAGCTGGCGTCGCCGACTATTATCTGGAGAAGCCGAGCTTGCAGGAGGTGATCCGCAATGCCTTCGCATAGGACGGCGTTTCCCGGTTCGGCGTTCTGGACGGTGGCCCGGCTGAGCGCCAGAGAGTTCACTGCGTATCCGTCCGATGTCTTGCTGGAGTTCTTCACTTATCCGGTAGCGTTCCTAGGGTACTATTTCTTTTTGCAGGCGATTGCCGGCGTCGATCCGCTGCCGCCGGATTTGCCGTTGCAAAGACTGGCGCTGTATTATTCTTTGGGCTGGCTGTTACGGATGATTTTTCATCAACGCACCGATATCGGCATGGGGTCGTTGATCGCCCAGGGCGATATCGCCCTGTTGTTGCTCCGGCCGATTGACATCAGCCGCTGGATGTTGGCCCAGGCGCTGGGGCAGGCGGCAGCCCGGGCCTTGTTTTACGCCGGGCCGGGCATCATCGTGCTTGCGCTGCTCGGTGGCGGACTGGGCGATTACCTGCCGGCCAATCCGCTAGTCTTTTGCCTGACTACCGCGACCGGCTTTCTCATTCTGTTCGAACTG
>CAZOJA010000449.1:0-2222 GCA_964579955.1 uncultured Veillonellaceae bacterium
GTGTTCGTCAAACATGCCACTCAGCCGGACGTTGGCCGAATTCTTGACCAGGCCGTAGCCGCTGGTGGCGCAGATTCCTTCAGTGCGGGTCTGCAGTGTCAATGCTTTGGCGCCGCTGTCCAGCACGATCCGCTCAGCGGTCGGCATACTGATCACGCTTGCAAGCACGGTTGCGGCGCAGCGGCTGTAATCGTTGATTGCAGCGCCTTGCGCGACGTCCATAAAAATGTAGGTGCCGGGACGGATTTCGCTGATTCCTGGCAATACTTCCGAATGCATCAAGGACGGGGTGGCGCCGATACTGACGGTGTCGATGTCCGCTCCCAAGTCTCGGACCAACTTGGCGGCCCACAGTGTACGATTCTGGCTTTCCAGGCAAAGCCTGCGGCAGTCTTCGCTGCTCTTTGCTTTGTAGGTATGGCCCTCATGCGAAAAGACTCCCTTGAGCGATACGCTTGTTTGCGCCTGAATGTGCTTGACAAGCCGGATTAATTGCTCCTCTTGCATAACTCCGGAACGGTTTTCGCCGGTTTCAATCTCGATCAGCACTTCGACCGGGTGTGACTCGTCGCGGAATACGGTTTCCAGTTGGTCAATCTGGGCTGGATCGTCAACGCCAAGACGGATTTTGATATGCCGGGCAAGCTGGCGGATTCGTTCCAGTTTGCTAACTCCGATAATCTGGTTGGCGATGAAGATGTCAGATATTCCGGTAGCTGCCATGACTTCGGCTTCACCGACTTTTGCCACAGTGATGCCGCTTGCGCCGGCCGCAAGCTGCAGTTTGGCCAGTTCCGGCATTTTATGCGTCTTGGTGTGCGGTCTCAGGGCAACGCCATATTTGTCAGCTTTTTTTTGCATCGCAGTGATGTTGCTTTGGACCAGATCCATGTCGATGAGTAAAGAGGGGGTGTCGAGCCGACTGTATTTTGATAGGACCATGGTTGGGCACCTCCGGTAGCTCGGTTTTATAAGTTTTTTGCTTCATCTTCACCATATGCCAATAGAGGCTCAAATTCGGTGTGAACAAATTTGAGCCTCTATCGCTTCCATATGTTGTGCGGATCCGATCAGTCCGAAGACCAATGGCCGCATGCTTTTGTACTGTTAGGCCTGAGCAAAATAGTCTTTGTAGTGGTAAAGGGCAGGCGAACCGCCGGTATGGACAAACACGATGTTTTCGCCTTTTTTGAAACGCCCCTGGCGGATCAGTCCGACCAAGCCGGCAAACGATTTTCCGGTATAGACAGGGTCAAGCAGGATGGCCTCCGTTCTGGCCATGAGAGTCACGGCTTCCACCATTTCTGGTGTTGGTAGCGAATAACCCGGTCCAACGTAGCCTTCTACACATTCGATAATTTCTTCCGGGAAATCGAGACCAAACCGTTTGGCGGTAGCGACGGCATCTTTGATGATGACAGGGCGCTGAGTTTCGTTCGGTCGGCTGATGTTGATGCCGAGCACGGGAATGTTGGTGTTGTTGCCCCAGAAGCCGACAGCCAGGCCACCATGGGTGCCGCCGCTACCGCTGGTGCAGACTACATAGTCGATATTCAGGCCTTTGTCAAAGGCTTGGGCGATGATTTCTTCGGCGCAGGCTACATAGCCAAGCGAGCCGACCGCGTTGGAACCGCCGCCAGGGATAATGTAAGGTTTGCCGCCTTTTTGACGGATCGAATCGGCGAGTTTTTCCATCGCTTCCATCATGTTCGAACCACCGGGAACGACGGTGACACTGGCGATTCCCATCAGATGGAACAGAAAATTGTTGCCGGAAGCCTGCTCGCTATAACTACCAGGAACGCGTTCCTCAATGAAAAAATGACAGGGCAGGCCCTCTTTGCAGGCCGCAGCCAGTGTCAACCGGCAGTGGTTTGATTGTACCGCGCCGCAGGTAATCAGTGTATCGGCGCCTTGAGCAAAGGCGTCCGCAACCAGGAATTCGAGCTTGCGAGTCTTGTTGCCGCCGCCAGCCAAGCCGAGCATATCATCTCGTTTGATCCAGATATTCGGGCCGCCGAGCTCTTTGGTCAGACGCGGCAGGAACTCCAGGGGTGTCTGTCCTTCTGTGTAACGTCGACGTGGAAATTGTGCCAGATTCATTTTTGCACGCCACCTTTCAAAAAGTTCTTCTACTAATCCTAAGTATAGACTATAATAAAAAATAAATAAAATAAATAATTCTGATATTTACGATATCGAATTACTTATTGTCAATCGAA
>CAZOJA010000450.1:0-2219 GCA_964579955.1 uncultured Veillonellaceae bacterium
CAGTCGTCATGTCATACATGACATGGAGCAATTCTTCATGTTGCCGGATTGCCTCGAGCGACCGTCGTCGATTCAGCATCTCCTTCAGCCGTTGAACGATGGTTTCGGCCAGCAGCCGTTCTTCCTGCAAAAAGGGGCCCTCATCCTCCGGCGGTCGTTCTTCGCCATAGACTACCTGAAGACGGAGTTCACCCCCATCCATCAGACTCGAGGCCGCTTCCATCGACCAGGGCGTGGTCAAGAAAAGCGGCGTGCAAAACCGCTGCCCGTCATATTCCAGGCAAACCCCGGTAATTTCAGGGTATTGCCAGCCGGTTGCGATTTCCTGCGCCACCTGCTGCAACAACTGCGGCAACGGGAGGTCATCCTGTTCGGTGATTGCAAATACGGAGTGCAGGCACTGCTGTTCCTTGACCCGTTCCCGCAGCCGGTGACGTTCCTTTTCCAATTCCCGTTCGGCCCGTTTGCGGCGGCTGATATCGTTGATCGCCACCATGACGGCCGATTCGCCGCCATATTCGACCAACGAACCGGACATCAGCGCCCAATACAGTTTCCCCTGCAAATCCAGCATCGGGATTTCCCAATCCTGGACAAATCCCTGTTGCCAAAGAGCCGACAAAAACTTCTGACGATCTTCCCGGTTCTGATAAAACCCCGCCGCTTCCAGCCCGATGCCTTCCTGGTCGGAAAATCCGAAACGGAGTTTTGCCTGTGCGTTACCATACAATAGAATCCCATCGCAGGCCCGGGCGATGACCACCGGGAACGGGGCATTCTCCAGCAGGCTACGGAAACGCTGCTCACTCTCAGCCAGTTCCTTCATTACCCTAAAGGTCTTCGTGATATCGCGGACAATCGCGATGAAACGGTTATCCTCCGGCAGACGGTTCAGCCGACACTCGAACCGCATCTGTCGTCCGTCCGGCATCGGCAGTTCATACTCGAATCGGCAATAGTCGCCACTTTGCATCGCCTGCTGCATCGCCTGGTGAAACAGTCCGGCAACCTCGCCTGGCAAGACATCACGAAAGGTCCGGCCCAGAAAAAACTGCGGCGGAATATACAGGTCAGTGTCGGTCCTGGCCCGATATTCCAGGATTACACCGTCGCCGTCAACCAAAAACAGCAAATCCGGCAACACCGTAAAGAAAGATTCCAGCAGTGAACTGTTTTGTTTTGCCTGTTGCAGGGCTGCTTTCATTTCGCTGATATCCTGCACCGCACCATCAATTCGCACGACACGACCCTGCTCTTGGACCGGTTGGCCAATCCAGCGGACCCACCTCTCCTGGCCGGCCTGCGACTTTATTTTTGCTTCAAACTCAAACGGCTTATTGGTTTCCACGGCCTGTTTTATATGCTGTTGCAGTGTCTCAAAACGGAGGTTTTCAAACAACGAAACATACTGTTCCAGCGAAGGAACCGGGCCGGGAGGCAGACCGTGCATAGCCGCCGCCTCCTCGTTCCAGCACCCCCGCATGGTATATGGATCAAAACTCCAGCTGCCCACTTTGGCCAACCGAAAAGCCATTCGGGTGCTGTCTGACAAATTTTCCATCACGCTTCCCTCCATCAGGACCCCTTTTCCATGGCGAATCCGCCCTCATAAGCCCGGACCGCGCTGCGGATCGTACCTGCCGCCGACAGGTAATGCAGGCGGAGTTTCAGTAGTTCGGTCACTTCCACTCCTTTGCCGATTAACAGTCTCCCGCCGCTATCGGTCACGTCCTGGGCCAGGATCATCCCCGGCGCCAGACTGGCGACCGGCACTTCCCTGATCAGGGACTCCGGTACAACCACCCGCCGCAGATCCTCGATCAAGGCTAACACATTGAGATCGTAACTACCGCTGCATTGCCGCATCATTGCCACCACATCGGCAGCCGGGTACTGTAATGACAATCGGTCATAGTCAAAAACCGCCTTGGCAATCCTGGCCGCCATAGGGATTACGCTGCCGCTGACGCCGTCCGACGGCATTCCCGTCCCGTCATAGTTCTTATGCCGGTATGCCAGGGCCCCGGCGATATCCTGCAGATGCGGGATGTCGCCCAACAGCTTGATTCCCTGCTTGGTGCGGGAACTGTAAAGTTTTTGCTCTTCCGGCGTCAAAAGCTCTCCCTGTCGCATTTTTTCGACCAAGACAGGCGGGATCATGATTTCGACGATGGAGATCGGAAGAGCACACGTCTGAACTCCAGTCACCTGAAGCTATC
>CAZOJA010000451.1:0-2216 GCA_964579955.1 uncultured Veillonellaceae bacterium
ACTGTGCCATATCCTGTGACTACGCCTTCACCAGGAAGTTCTTTGGTTTCCATGCCGAAATTCGTGCAACGGTGCGTGACAAATTGATCCAACTCCACGAAGGACCCTGGATCCATCAGCAACGTAATCCGCTCACGGGCAGTTTTTTTGCCGCTTGCATGCTGTTTTTCAATTCGTTTTTCACCGCCGCCTGCCAGCACTTTTTTGCGCTTCTTGTTCAGCAGATCGACTTTTTCCTGCATTGCAGACATTCGTACACCTCCATCATAAGTATGAGACTTGTTCTAGCAAAAAGATCAGTGTTTTTCCCGATCCGGATGCTCGCAGATTTCAATCAGGATACCGCCAGTGGATTTCGGATGCAGGAACGCGATCTTCGCGCCGCCAGCGCCGTAACGGGGAGCTTTATCGAGCATTTCCACGCCTTTTTCCATCAAATCGGCAATTGCCGCTTCAATGTTGTCCACGCGGAGTGCAATGTGCTGAACCAGGTTTTTGCCGCCGTTTTTCTCAATCGCTTTGGCAATCGGGCCGTCAGGAGCTGTCGACTCGAGGAATTCCAGCTCAGCGTCACCGCAGGGAAAGAAGCTGACTTTAACTTTTTGGGATTCGACGACTTCGTCTTCCGGTTGATGGTACATGCCGAGTTTGTCAGCGAAAATGTCTTTGACTGCCGCCAAATCGCCGACGCCGATTCCGATGTGGTCAATGTGAAGAATCTTGAATGCCATGTTTGTTTCCTCCTCTTAAATAATCATTGAATTAAACTCTCGCTATTTATTAGCGGGTTGATACATAGTGGCGCCGAGCTATTTGAGCACCTCGGCCAGGACGCTTTTTACCGCGGAATAAGGGTCGTTTTTCCGTTCATTGACCTCTGTTGTCAAGCTTTCGAATTTACTGCCGGCAACTTTCTTCATCAAATATAACTTGATTGCTTCGTCCAGCATGCCCAGAATCTCGTTCCGGGTCCGCTCGAACCGATGTTTTTCCAGCATTCCCGATTGCGTCATAAAGTTTGAGTGCTCTTCAATTGCGTTGACCAGTTCCAATACCCCTTGGTTCTGGCTTGCTACAGTTCGCATAATTTTAGGTCGCCAGGTAGTCTCGGACTGATCAAGGTCCAGCATCATTTCCATTTCCAGGTTCAGCCGCTCAACGCCTTCCCGGTCAGCCTTGTTGATGGCAAACACGTCGCCGATTTCCAGGATGCCGGCCTTGATGGCCTGAATGTCGTCTCCCAGTCCCGGAACCAATACCACCAGAGTCGTATCGGCCGTTTTTACGATATCGACTTCCGACTGACCGACCCCCACCGTCTCAATGATCACAATATCTTTTCCAGCAGCATCAAGAATCTTGACAACTTCGGCAGTTTTTCTGGACATTCCGCCCAAGCTTCCGCGGGTCGCCATACTACGGATAAACACTCCGTCATCCATGGTCAGTTCATTCATCCGAATCCGGTCACCCAGAATAGCGCCGCCGGAAAACGGACTGCTGGGATCGACGGCAATAATGCCAACGGATTTACCCCGACTGCGATATTCCTTGGTAATTTTGTCGGTCAGTGTGCTTTTGCCAGCACCAGGCGGACCGGTGATTCCAATGACATAAGCTCTGCCGGTGTGCGGGTAAATCTTTTGCATGAGTTCCGTTGCTTCGTCATATTCGTTCTCTACGGCGGTAATCGCTCGCGCTATCGCCAGTTTGGAGCCTTTTAGCAACTCGGTGACGATGTCCATAAAAGCACCACCTAAGGAAAAATCTTGCGGGGACGGACAGAAACCTGCCGCCCCGCACCATTAACGAATCAGTTGACTACTTTACGTTGGCCTTGATGTATTCGATGATCTTCTCGGTCGGGGTTCCCGGCGTGAAGACTTCCGAAACGCCGGCCGCTTTCAGGCCAGGGATGTCTGCATCGGGAATAACGCCGCCACCGATGGTCAGGACATCGAGTCCCTTGCCTTTCAGCAGTTCGACGATGCGCGGGAACAGGGTGTTGTGCGCGCCGGACAACAGGCTCAGCGCTACGACATTTACGTCTTCCTGCAGGGCTGCTTCGGCGATTTGCTCCGGAGTCAGCCGGATGCCGGTGTAGATTACTTCGAAGCCGGCGTCGCGAAGAGCGCGGGCTACGACTTTGGCTCCGCGATCGTGACCGTCGAGGCCTGGCTTGGCTACCAATACTCTAATACGTTTTTCCATCGTTG
>CAZOJA010000452.1:0-2212 GCA_964579955.1 uncultured Veillonellaceae bacterium
GCCTGACGAGTAGAGAGCAAGAAGATATGCCAAAGAAAGACGCCGCGATCGTTGCGGCGTCTTTCTTTGGTTTGAGCTTGCAAGAACTTATCAAACATATGTTTCAAGAGGCAGGAATGAAATGCAGCGTAGAGAAATAACATTAAAAGATTTTCCAATGAAATTTTCTAATCAACTCATGCGAATATTGTCAGTCTTGCAACTGAAAATATATATGTTATAATTAACACGAAAGGTTAATAACTGGTGTATATGTATGTTGGTTTGTGCCAAAAATTCAAGGCTTGAGAAGTTGTTCTCTTCGCGTAGTAATTTGGTGCGAGAGTTCGGTCAGAAGCGCGGCGATACGATCATGCGTCGGATCTCCGAATTGCGAGCGGCAACCTGCTTGGCGGATATGAAACTGCTACCCGGCGCTGCTTTTCATGAACTACAGGAAAATCGCAGTGGGCAATTTGCTGTTAATGCGATCTATCCCTACCGGCTTGTCCTGACACCGGTCGACCCGATACCGAGGACGGCCGATGGCGGGATCGACCTATATGCAGTACAAGGCGTAATATTGATTGAGGTGGTGAATTATCATGGCACGTAAAACTGCATACCCCATTGTGCCGGATTATGCTTCGCCGCCCGGCGCAACTTTGGCGGAGACTTTGGAGGCGCGAAACATGACCCAGGCGGAACTAGCCGAGCGGACTGGACGCCCTTTAAAGACAATTAATGAGATTGTCAAAGGCAAGTCGGCAATTACTGCCGATACCGCAGTGCAGTTGGAACGAGTCCTGGCGGTGCCGGCGAAGTTGTGGCTGCAACTAGAGGCCAATTATCAGGAAGCTTTGGCGCGGGAAAAAGAAGCGCGAGTGCATGAGCAGAAGACAGAATGGCTAAAATCATTTCCCTTGGCGGAAATGATCAAGCAAAGTTGGGTTGAAAAAAAGACGACCATATCCGAGCAAGTTGCTGCAATTTTGGCGTTCTTTGGCGTGGCCTCTGTTGAGGCTTGGCAATCTGTTTGGTGTAGACGCCTGGAGTCGTCGGTGGCGTATCGCAAAGCAGCGACATTCGAAATGAGCGCCAGCGCTGCTGCTGCCTGGTTGCGCCGGGGCGAGATCGAAGCGACTCAGGCGGAGTGTTCGCCCTATGACGAGCGAAAATTTCGTCAAGTACTACGGTCAATTCGTGGCATGACGAAAGACCCGGTAGCCAGTTTTGCACCCGCAACGAAAAAACTGTGCGCCAATGCCGGCGTGGCGGTGTTGTTTGTGCACGAACTGCCTAAAGCGCCGGTGAGTGGAGCCGCTTATTGGTTGAACAGCAAAAAAGCTGTGATCCAGTTGAGCTTGCGTTACAAGTCGAATGATCACTTATGGTTTAGTTTCTTCCATGAAAGCGGTCATATTTTAAAACATGGCAAGCGCGACTTCTTTTTGGAAGGGTTGCCGGTATCGGATGAGTCGGCCAAGCAGGAAACCTGGGAAGCGGAGGCGGACGAGTTTGCCCGCGACTTTCTGATTGCGCCAGAGGACTGGGACGAATTTGTTGCAGACGGCATTTTTGAGGAAGCAACCGTTGACCGTTTTGCCAAACGGCAAGGAATTGCTGCTGGAATCGTAGTCGGTCGCCTGCAACGCGAAAAGCACCTCTCGTATCAAACTCGTTTGAATAGCAAAAAGGTCCGCCTGAAATGGGCGGATGACTGACCAACAATGCGTGGTTTGCGGCTGGCTGGCGCTTTCTATGGATTCGACGGGATTCCTGGCGAGAGGCGGGAAGTCGTCCTCCAGAAACAGGAAACCCAAAGCTGATTAATTACGAAATAATTTAAAATTATCGACATGAAAATTGTTGACGTCGAAAAAAATAGTTGATACTATTTGAGTAGATGAAAGGCGGTATCCGACGAACATCGAATATCGCCATTTGCTTTATTAGGGGGGGGATCATCGTGGACCCGCTACGACCATATAACGAGTTGAAACCAATCAGCGAGCTTAATATTGAAGAAAACCGGGCGTTGTTTCAATTGGTGGAAGAAACCCGTGTCGCGATTGAATTGTTGAACTATGAGATGAAATCGCTACCCTCTCCCAGTATCTTGGTTGACACACTGGCGCTTCAGGAAGCAAAGGCCAGTAGTCACATCGAAAATATTGTGACGACCAATGACGATCTGTACCGGGGTATCGTATTTGATAACTTTACCGCAGAA
>CAZOJA010000453.1:0-2210 GCA_964579955.1 uncultured Veillonellaceae bacterium
TCTTGTTATGAATTACAGATGGGCCTTTGGAAAAGACCGGAAATTAAATGGCAACGTGCAGAGCAATCAAGGAAATGCACACAAGATTGAGGAGTGCCCACTATGACGAAGATGATGCACACAAAAATTTCGCAAATCAAAAATAAAATTTGGTAATTGGCATTGACATTAGGAAAGAAACGCACTTTGCAAGAGACTTTGACAACCGGGGGATCAAACTGACAAAGCTGCTGCGGTTCAGCAACACGGCCCAAGGCTATGAAGTCCTGAAAAACTGGATGTAGGGCATCATGCAGCAGAAGGATAACGCTGAGGTGTGACATGAAACGGCGCACGGCCTTATTCCTTGTCATATGGCTGATTTGTTTGACGCCGGTCGTTCAGGCCGGGCCACAGGCAGAATATGAAGAAGCCTATAAAATCTACATTGCGGCCGGCGCCAGTCTAGCCGCCTATCATAACAGGATGGGCGAACTGGCGACCCGTTATCTGGAACAGGACGGGTGGCAGATCGATCATTATGTCAAGCAGCAGGGCCGGCCCGGGGCGCGGTTTCTGATTGCCACTAAAGATATCGAGCCCGGTGCGCTAGCGTGCGTCCTGCGTCGAGGCAGCCCTGCGGCAGCGTCCGGAGATCAGCCAGGCCACCGATGCCGCCAAAAATGCGCTGGAAGGCGTCACGATCGCCAAGGCCGGGTATCTGCCCACCGTATCGGCTGGCTATCAGGCAGGCTGGTTTGACAACACCTTTGCAGGCGGCAACAACTTCAACTGGACGGTGTATATTAGCACCAATCTTAACTTTTTTGACTCGGGCTTGACCGCCGGGAAAGTGAAACAGTCGGTGGAAGGGTACAACAAAGCGAAGGAAGAACTGAAGCAAACGGTGGACGGCGTGCGGCTGGACGTGCGCTCAACGTATCTGAGCCTGAAGGCGTTCGAACAGAGCATCCAGACAAGTAGCGCGGCTGTGGGTCTGGCGGAAGAAGATTACAAGATCAAGGTCATCCGTTACCAGGCAGGTGTGGGAACCAACCTCGACGTGCTGGACGCACAGGTGGCGTTGACTTCGGCCAAGAACAACTATCTCCAGGCCATGTACAATTACAACAACTACTGGGCCAAACTCGACAAGTCCATGGGTGTGCCGGTGAACTAACAGCAAATGTACGTCCGCAACACCAAAGACTCGCCGGATTCACCTCACCATCCGGTCCTGTTGCGGTTGACATAGGGGGGCTGACTTAAATGCGGTCCCCCAAGATTAAAAATCATGGATACCAGAAATGAGACTAGAAACTGAGAGGGATTGATCATGAAAAAACCGTGGGCTATTTTGTTTACAGCATTGCTCATTCTTTGCATTACAGCTACCACTTTTGCCGCCGTTTCCAACAAATATTTTCGTGCGGACAAACAAACTTTTGACCCGGAAACTGGCCTATATACGATCAGCGGCAATATCGTCATCAACGTAGGTAGTGGAACCATTATGGGAGATAGAGCTCAGGTTAAGCTTTCAACCTTGGAGTTTTTTGGCACAGGCGGTTGGCTTTTGCAACAAGAAGGGGTGAATTTCAGAGGAAAAAGTGTTTATGTCGTTTTTAACAATAGCATAGCTATGATTGAAGGCGGAGCTGACTTTCAACGCGCCAATTTGCAGATAACCTCAGACAAGGTAGATTACAACTGGAAATCCAAAGTCGCCGAATTTAAGGGTAATGTTAAAGTGATCCAGACAGGCGTGATTTCGGAAATGCCGGGGTCTGTAAAATACAATGTGAAAACCGGAGAGTTCGTTAACTGATTTGCAAAACTTGACAAGGTCATGGGTGTGCGATAAAGTAACAAAACTGTTCGCCGGCAACACCGATGACTCGTCGTCGTATTCGGCGACATAATGTGGTCTTGTTTATCCCCAGAAGTGTTGCTGCAGCAGTATATTGCCGTGAGAGCTGTCCAATGCTTGCAGGATTTCTTGCACCAAGCTCGTTTCCTTGGATGGTCGGACAGGTTCATTTTTTTCTCGTTGAAGCAATGCGACCAATGTGTGAACATCAATTACTTGGGCAATAATAGAATGACTGTGTTTGAAAAATACTCGAGATGAATCATTTATTACCGTTCCCACCTGTCATAAAGAGGGGGTAAACCTTTCCGCAAATCTGCAATTACGCGTATCAGTATCACCTTTCTATCAAATGGCACGT
>CAZOJA010000454.1:0-2205 GCA_964579955.1 uncultured Veillonellaceae bacterium
GATCTGTCGGCGGGACTCGTGCGCGGCCAGGCGATCTGCCAGACGCGAAGCATCGACGGACAGCCGGGCAAGCTGACGTTTTCGCTGGACAAAGGCCATCTCTACGATCCCCACAACCAGGCCTCCTTATTGTCCCGCTACTTGAGGAAGGGAAGGAAGATCACCCTGCGCTGGGGCGAGAAAACAGGCGGCGGGGAAAGCTGGCAGGAAGGGTCCAGCGTGTATGTGCTGACTGGGGTGAAGCTATCGTATCAGCGGGGAAGCTACCCGGTCATCTCGATCGAGTGCGAGGACCGGCGGACGCTGTGGGAGAACCTCGGCATCGTCGCCAGCAAGTATTATGGCGGCACCACACCGGACGCGGCCCTCGGCGACCTTCTGCAAAGCCATGCGGGAATTCCGCAGACAGACATCGACCTGAGCGCCATGAGCGGCGAAGACGTCCTGTACTACCAATGGCTGGACACGACGGTCAAGGCGGCGGTGGAGAGCATCACCAACCGCTACGGGTTTTACGTGGATGTATCGCTGGCGGACGATACCCTGCGGGCGCGGCGCATTTCCCCGGACAACCCGGTGGACCATAGCTACGCGTCAGCAACGAACCTGCTGGAGTTTTCGCCGGATGACAGTTACAGCAACCTGACAAACCGCGTCACCGTCGCCGGCGAAGGCCGCACCCCGCTCGATGTGGAAACGGCGGAGGAGAGCGTTGGCGGCGAATCGGGGACGCTGGGCTTTTTCCAGCACAAACAGGTGCACCGGATCTATTACAGTGAAGACCGGCAAAAGCGGGCGGCGCGGCCGAGACTGGAGATCACGCAGAGCGCTTCCTCGATCGGTTTCAAGATGGGCGGCCAGATGAACCAGTGGATCTCTGCCGTTGACCCGGCAGGGCATTGGGTGGAGGTAACTTCCGAGGGACCGGACCTGATGCCGGTGCTGGTCGCGGCCATCGCCTTGTTTGTGGTCGGCAAGAGCCAGCCGCCTGCCTTCGGTTCGATCAGCGAGCCGGCGGAAACGAAGCGGGGGAGCTGGATCAAGGACGCCGGCCTGTATCTCGCGTTGCAGTGTCTGGCGGCGGTCGGCAATTACGCCTTCACCATCCATGCCTGCCCGATCGGGCAGGTCTACCAGACCTTCGAGGCATCCGCAAACGATGCCGAGCTTCAGCAGGACCTGCGGGGAACGGTGATCGAGACCCGGATCGACGATCCGCTGGTTTATGAAAGCGCTCAGGCGCGGCAGGTCGCGGAGCGGGAACTATGGATTCTGCAGGCGCAGCGCCGGCGGGTGAAATTCTCGAAGACCGCCCATCTGCAAGACGACGCCGGAGACACCCTGCAGCTTCCCCATCCCTACACCGGCGCGCCGATCAAGCTGCTTGTCACCAACCTGACCCGGACGATGAACCTTCCCGGCAGCGGCGGCAGCGGCGAATACACGGACAGCATCGAGGGGTGGGTGTTATGAGGACGTATGGGAAACGCTCGCTGCGCGGGGCGGCGGACAAGGCAGCCAGTCAGAAGGTGGAAAGCCGGGACGCGGTGTTGTGGGATATCCTGACGGCGGAGCGGGTTTGCCGCTGCAAGATCCAAGGCTCAAGTGAACTCGTCATCGCCCGCTTTCCGCAGAACTGGGCGGCTGTGCCGGAGTGGGCGAAACCCGGTCAAGCGGTGCGGATCGCCCATCGCGGCGGAGTGCGGGGATACGTGGAGGTGGCCGGATTCGGCAGGGCGATCCCGACGCCGGTCAGCGGCAGCGCGACGCCGGTTCCGGCCGTGCCGGTCGACGCCATCCTGGCCGGTTGCCGGATCAAGGCCATGCCGCAGGGACCGCGACTCTGCGTGTATGTGACAACCGGCTGGGCCAGATTCTCCGGCGAGGAGCTTGCGGTTCCGGCGCTTGCGATGGCGGCGGCAAGCCATCTGGCGATGGATATGGGGATCGCCCTGGGCGAAGCGGCGGCGGTGTTCCCGGTTTCAGCGCCGAACGCGGGACAGTTCCGCTACGATCTGTTCAGCCTGTCTCCGTCGCTGGCGGTTTTCCGGACTGCCGGCGCGGCGTTCACCACGGGCGAAAGCAAACCGGCGCTTCCGACCGGTCATCTGGCGATTGGCTATTTGCTTGTACGCGGCGGACAGACGGCGATCACCGCGAGCGATATCGGCCAGGTCTGGTCAGCGCCGGTGCCGGCGTCGATTG
>CAZOJA010000455.1:0-2198 GCA_964579955.1 uncultured Veillonellaceae bacterium
GCAAGTTGGTTGATGGGCAAGGGGCCTGGCGGGTGGCACGCAAAATGGAAGAAGTAGTGGCTAAAGCCGGGAGGAGCGCTGGAAAATGACAAATACCGATTTTATCCCATACGCCCGACAATGGATTGATGAGGATGATATCCAGGCCGTGGCCGAAGTATTGCGAAGTGTATCGTTGACAACGGGGCCTGCAGTGGCCACCTTTGGCGAAGAGGTGGCGAAAGTTGCCGGCACAAAATATGCAGTGGCGATTGCCAATGGCACGGCGGCTCTCCATGCTGCGGTGGCGGCGGCTGGCATCGGACCGGGTGATGAAGTGATCACCAGTCCGATCACGTTTGTCGCATCAGCCAATTGCGCCCTATATGTGGGTGCAACCCCGGTATTTGCCGACATCGACCCGCGTACGTACAACCTGGATCCGGCAGATGTCGAGCGTAAGATTACGCCACGTACCAAAGCGATCATTCCGGTGCATTTTACCGGTCAACCTTGTGATATGAGCCGGTTGCGGGCGATTGCCAAACAGTATGGTTTGCTGTTGATCGCCGATGGAGCGCATGCGATCGGTGCATTGTATCAAGGCAGGCCTGTCGGTGAATTTGCTGATATGACCACTTTTAGTTTTCACCCGGTGAAGCAGGTGTGTACTGGAGAAGGCGGCGCCATTTCAACCGATTCGGACAAATATAATGATCGCATGACTTGGTTCCGTTCACACGGGATTACTCGCGATCCTAAACAATTTCGTTACGGCAACCAACCTTGGTACTATGAACAACAGGAATTAGGTTTCAATTACCGATTAACAGATATTCAGTCCGCCCTTGGCTTAAGCCAATTGAAAAAGTTGCCGATGTTTCTGCAAAAAAGGCGTGAATACGCCAAAATGTATACTCAGGCGTTTCAAACCTTGCCTGGGATTATTACACCATGGCAGCACCCTGATACGGAATCAGCCTGGCACCTTTATGTAATCCGGTTTCAACTGGAGGCACTGAATGCAGACCGGGATCAAATTTATCAGGAGCTTTGGGACCGGGGGATTGGCGTAAACGTTCATTACATCCCGGTATATTATCATTCTTACTATCGGGATCTGGGCTATACCAAAGGGTTGTGTCCAGAAGCGGAAAAATTGTTTGAAGCCATGCTTACGATCCCATTGTATCCGGCCATGCAACCGGCGGCTGTTGAGCGGGTGATCGATGCAATTGAGTCCGTGGTCCGTTCCCATTTGCGTTAAGCAATCGATCAGTCAATAACATGCAGGGAGTGAAAACGTTGAAAATATTGGTGACGGGCGGAGCCGGCTTTATCGGGCGCTGGGTGGTCAAACGACTGTTGGAGGACGGGCAGGAAGTATGGGCCTTGGATGACCTGTCCAACGGCCGCTTGGCGAACATTGCCGAGTTTGCCGGGCACCCCGGTTGGCGGGGCTTTACGCAAGGCGACATCAAGGACGCGGAAACATTGGAAAGATTGTTTGTGAATCGGTTTGACCTTTGCTACCATCTGGGGGCCAGTATCAATGTACAGGACAGTATCGACGAGCCGAAACGCACGTTTGACAACGACGTGATCGGCACGTTCAACGTGTTGGAACTGTGTCGGCGCGACAAGGTGAAACTGGTGTTCATGAGCACCTGCATGGTGTATGATCGGGCGACCGATGCGACGGGGATCAGCGAATTGCATCCGACCAAACCGGCCTCACCTTACGCCGGCAGCAAGATTGCCGGTGAAAACATGGTGCTGTCCTATTGGTATGCATACGGTCTGCCCACGGTAGTCATCCGCCCGTTCAACACCTACGGCCCGTTTCAGAAGACCGGCGGCGAAGGCGGCGTGGTGGCGATCTTCATCAAGAAGGCACTGGCTGGCGAGACCCTGCAAATTTACGGATCGGGCGAACAGACCCGCGATTTGCTGTATGTCGACGATTGCGCCCGCTTTGTCGTTGAGGCCGGTTATTGCGACAAAGTGAACGGTCAGATAGTAAACGCCGGACTGGGTCAGGATGTTTCGGTGAATACTCTGGCGGCGATGGTGGAACCCGATCCTACCAAAATCGTTCATGTGCCACACATTCATCCGCAAAGCGAAGTCATGAAGCTGTTATGCGACTCGCGCAAAGCCAAAGAACTGCTCGGCTGGACGCCCCGAATCGGTCTTGAGCAAGGTTTGCAACTGACGCG
>CAZOJA010000456.1:0-2189 GCA_964579955.1 uncultured Veillonellaceae bacterium
GCGGAATTCATGGCGGCGATGCTGACCAGCGTCATGGGAGAAAGCGACCGGGTCGGCTATTTCATCGAGGAGTGCCGCAAGCACGGGATCAAGATTCTGCCGCCGGATGTCAACCGCAGCGGCCTCAGTTTTACGGTCGAAGCTTCGGCGATCCGGTTTGGCCTGGCCGGCGTGAAGAATGTTGGAGAAGGCGCGATAGAAAGTATCGTGGCGGCGCGTAGCCAGGGCGAGTTCAAATCGTTGGTCGATTTTTGCGAGCGGATCGATATGCGTCTAGTCAACAAACGGGTACTGGAGAGCCTGATCAAGGCGGGGGCTTTTGATTGGACCGGCCTGCGGCGATCGCAGCTGCTGGCGGTCAGCGAGCCGGCGGTGGACCTGGCGGTTGCCCGGCAACGTGACAAAAACAACGGACAGATCGGCTTGTTCGGCGAAGAACAAATGAACAGCATCGACGAATTAAGGGTGCCGAACCTGGAAGAATTGCCAAAAGCCCAGATTCTGGCGATGGAAAAGGAGATGACCGGTTTCTTTGTCACCGGCCATCCGCTCGATGCTTACCGCAGTCAATTAGCCGGGCTGTCTAAAATCGGGACAATCTTGTCCAAAGAGTGTACAGATAATCAGACGGTACAAATCGGCGGACTCGTTACCGCAGCCAAGCGGTTGCCCACCAAAAACGGCGAAACCATGTGTTTTGTCAGTCTGGAGGATTTCACCGGCATGGTGGAAGTCATCGTGTTTCCGCGGACTTTCGAGCGGGCCGGTCCGTTGCTGGCCCCCGACCTGGCAGTGCTTGTCAGCGGACGGGTCAGTATTACCGATGACAAAGTGAAAGTGATTGCTGACACTGTCTCGCCGATTGGACAACAACGGGTCCGGGAAGTGCGGCTGCGAATCCGCAAGGAGCAAGAGACGCCAGAGGTGTTTGACCGGCTTAAACAGACATTTACTGAATGTAAAGGCGATACGGTCGTGTATCTGCATTTGGTCGACCAGAACCGTACGATTCGAACGGAGAAGAACTTCTGGGTCAATCCGTCCACTCCTACGATTAAACAACTGGAAGCAATTCTTGGGTCAGGTTCGGTCATGTTGGCATGAATCTTGCATTAACTTTATGATAATCGAGAGCACCACATAATTTTCAAAGGAAGGGGATAGTATCATGAAAGAAGTAGTTATTGTCAGTGCGGTTCGGACCGCGGTCGGTTCCTTCAATGGAGGGCTGGCATCTTTTTCGGCCGCCGATCTTGGCGCGGTGACCATCGCGGAGGCGGTAAAAAGAGCGCAGGTTCAGCCGGATCAAGTGGATGAGGTGATTTTCGGCAACGTCCTGCAGGCTGGCCTGGGACAAAATGTTGCGCGGCAGTGCGCAATCAAAGCCGGAATTCCTGATGTCGTTCCTTCGTTCACCGTCAACAAGGTTTGCGGTTCCGGCCTGAAAACTGTCAATTTGGCTGCACAGGCGATTGTGGCCGATGATGCTGAAATCGTCGTTGCCGGCGGGACCGAAAGCATGACCCAGGCGCCCTATATTTTAGACAGCAAGGCTCGCTGGGGCTACCGGATGGGCAATGGAAAAGTGATCGACGCAATGATCCAGGACGGATTATGGTGCGCCTTCAACGATTACCACATGGGCATCACGGCAGAAAACGTAGCCGCCAAATTCAACGTGACCCGCGAAGAACAAGACCAGTTGGCCTATGAGTCTCAGAGCAAAGCGGTCAAGGCGATTGACGCCGGCTATTTCAAGAAAGAGATCGTGCCGGTTGTCATCAAAGGAAAAAAAGGCGACGTGACGTTTGACACCGACGAGTATCCCAAACGCGACGCGGCGGTTGACAAGCTGGCCGGACTGAAACCGGCGTTCAAGAAAGACGGCACCGTAACTGCCGGTAATGCTTCGGGAATCAACGACGGTTCGGCCGCATTGGTGCTGATGTCGGCGGATAAAGCCAAAGCATTGGGCTTGAAACCGCTGGCCAGAATCCTCGGCTACGGCTCCGGCGGCGTGGATCCCTCGATCATGGGGATGGGCCCGGTTCCGGCAACCCGCAAAGCTCTGGCCAAAGCCGGTCTGAAAGTCGAAGACCTCGATCTGATTGAAGCGAACGAAGCGTTTGCGGCTCAGTTCCTGGCCGTCGGCAAAGAACTCGGCTGGGCAAAGGACAAAGTCAACGTAC
>CAZOJA010000457.1:0-2188 GCA_964579955.1 uncultured Veillonellaceae bacterium
CAGCCGCCTCCTTGCTATACTGTTTGAAAGGCAGCACCGCAAAGGTGAACGGGCGTCGAATCGCGGCAAATTCGCTAATCATGTCCTGCCGAAAACCAAAATCATCGATTACGATGGCAATTTCGGCCCGATTAGCTGTATTCGCTTTTTTGCGCGGCCCGCTAACCACTGGTTTGCTGCCTGCGCTGACCAGGTAAAGCCGGTCACTGACAATTGTCAGGGGTCCACCACCCAGTTGGTCAGTAAAACCGATATCCAATCGGGTAACAGTATAGCCATGATACTGATCGGGCTCGGTTTTGATGACACTGCCGCCGGCCGCCTTTAGCAGCGTGTCAAGTCGGGCTTTCAACGCATCCGCGCTGACACCGGCCGCATCGTCAATCAACAGGTTGCGTGAATTCCAGCGGATCAGTCCCTTGTTGTTTTCACGGGGCGCATCCTTTTCGATTCGCTGCACATCGCCGACAACCATATTCTGCGACGACAACAGCTGATCCACGACGCCATGCAAAGTCTCACAGCGGGCATTATAGTCCGCATCATTTTTTCGGCTTTCTTCCTTCGTGGACACACCCGGTTTTACAGGAGCTGATTGTTGAAAATAATAATAAGCGCCACCAACGGACAAAAGGAGTAGGAGCGCAAGAAAAATCGTTCCCGCGCCCCCAAACTTGTTTGACTTGTTCTGAGTTTTTGGCTTAGCGGCCTTTTGCGACTTCGACATTGATCCGCATACCTTTGATCCGGTTGCCATGCATTGCAGAAATTACTCGTTCGGCAAGATCTTCCGGCACTTCAACAAACGAGAAGTTGCTCTGGATTTTGATCAGGCCGATCGCATTGCCGGGGATGTCTGCTTCGCCGGCAAAGCTGCGCACGATATCTTCCGGTCGGATATTATTGTCACGCCCGACATTTACAAACAGGCGGACCATTCCTTTTTCCGCTCCGCTATGGGAGAATGTTTGATTTTCGACTTCAGCGTCCTCTTTAAAACCTTCCTGGAACAGTTTCAGGGCTGCGGCCGCCACATCCAGCGGATCGTAATCGGCAGCAAGGTCGGCGACAATCGGATGATAATCGGCGAACGCGTCCTGTTCCAACGTCTTCAGTATGCGTCGCTTAATGACTTCGCGTTGTTTTTCCAGAATGTCAGCCGCCGAAGGCAGTTGGCCGCGCATGATCCGCTGACGGATCTCTCGCTCGATCTGTTTCAGTTGACGGAATTCACGCGGATGGATGAAGGTGATCGCGGTGCCTTTTCTACCGGCTCGACCGGTACGACCGATCCGGTGAACATAAGACTCAGGATCCTGCGGAATGTCATAGTTGACCACGTGGGTAACATGGTCAATGTCCAGACCGCGGGCGGCCACATCGGTCGCCACCAAAATCTCCAGCTTGGAGTCGCGGAATTTTTTCATGACCCGGTCCCGCTGCATCTGGCTGAGATCGCCGTGCAACGCCTCCGCCATGTACCCGCGCGCTCCCAATGAAGCGGTCAGTTCGTCGGCGCCCTTCTTGGTCCGACAGAAGATGATCGTCCGCTCCATGTCGCCGGCATCAAGGATCCGGCAAAGTCCATCCAATTTTTCGCGTGTTTCGTAGTAGAACTGGTCGATTTGCGGCACGGTCAGTTGCTCTTTGCTGACAGTGACAAATACCGGCGAGTTCATGTAACGGTCGGCCAGCGAACGGATCTGATTCGGCATCGTGGCCGAGAACAGCAGCGTCTGACGGCCTTCGCGCGGGATGTTCTGCATGATGGTCTCGATATCATCGATGAACCCCATGTCCAGCATTTCATCCGCTTCGTCGAGGATCAGCATCTTCACGTTATCCAGCTTGATGGTTTTGCGGCGAATGTGGTCGAGCAGACGGCCCGGCGTGCCAATAACCACTTGAACGCCAAAATGCAGAGCCCTGATTTGCCGATCAATTGACTGCCCACCATACACTGGCAGTGTTTTAACTTTCTTGTACAGACCGATTTTGGCGATTTCCTCCGACACCTGCAACGCAAGCTCTCGTGTCGGCGTCATGATCAGCGCCTGTACCTGCCGCAGGTCCTGCACCTTCTCCACGATGGGAATTCCGAAGGCCGCTGTCTTACCGGTACCGGTCTGCGCCTGCCCAATCACGTCATTCCCTTCCATGATCGGCGGAATCGTTTTTGCCTGGATCG
>CAZOJA010000458.1:0-2183 GCA_964579955.1 uncultured Veillonellaceae bacterium
GCTGATCCGATTGTTATATCTAAAGCATTATGGCGCTCTCGACCGTACTGGACTAAGGTTGCTGGTTCTTGGCATCTGGTGCCTGTGGATGTACAACGTGGTAAATGTCCTGTATGTGCTGTATCTGGTCATTGGGTTTCGCTTTTTGGGAGATTTGGCGCTGCTGTTATTTTTGCTGTTTATGTCTTATATGCTGGCCATCCAGTTTGCCAATGCCTATTTCAAGATCGAAGACATGTCGATCAAACTGAAAGAGCAAGATAAGGCAAAGGACCTTTTTCTGACCAACACTTCGCATGAATTCAGAACCCCGCTCAATGGGATCATTCACATGACGCAAGCCGTATTGGAAGAGCCATCCGGGCAGATGTCGCCGCAGCAGCAAGCGAATCTTTCTTTAGTGGTGACCATTGCACAACGGCTATCAATACTGGTTACCGATATATTGGACTTTGAAAAAATAAAAAACAATAATATCAATTTGGCTTTAAAACCGATCGAATTGCACGCTGCGGTTGAATCGGTCATTGATGTATTTCGTCATATCAACAAAAATAATCAGGTTACCATGATCAATTGTGTGTCGCGCGGGTTACCGCCGGTAATGGCGGACGAAAACCGTTTGCGACAAATTCTGTATAATTTGATTGGTAATGCGTTAAAATTCACAGTCAGTGGGGATGTATCCGTAAACGCCGAAAGGTTTGAGGAAGAAATACATATTTCGGTGAAAGATAGCGGGATCGGTATCCCGCCTGACAAAATTGAAACAGTGTTCCTTTCTTTTGAACAAGTGAGCAATGAACGGGCGGAGCAATACGGCGGGACTGGTCTGGGGCTTGCGATTACCCGGCAATTGGTTGAACGCATGAATGGAAAGGTATGGATCGCTTGGTCGGAAGTCGATAAAGGGACGGAAATCAGGTTTAGTTTGCCATTAGTCGCTTACGAGAATAACGAGGATGAGGAATTACAGTTTCAAGCCGGTCCGGCATTGGCGCCAAGCCTGTTACCGGACGTCGCACCGGTAATTCGGCAAAATGGAGAATTCACCATACTGGCCGTTGATGATGACATGACCAACCTTCAGATTATGGTTAATATCTTTGCCAGGAAGAACTACAACATTTTGACCGCTGCCACCGGCGAGGCGGCGTTAAAGACTGTGAATGAAAATGCCGGTGTCGATATTGTCCTGCTTGATGTGATGATGCGCGACATGACCGGTTATGAAGTATGCAGACAACTGCGGCAACAGTATTCTTTGTTTGAACTTCCCATACTGCTAATTACTGCTCGCAGTCTGCCGGATGATTTGGCGGTAGGGTTTGCCGCCGGGGCCAATGACTATGTTGTCAAACCGTTTAATGCCGATGAATTGCGGGCGCGAGTCGCCACGCAGCTTTCACTGAAAAAAGCGGCCACCGATGTGATTCGCACAGAAGTCGCTTTCCTGCAGTCGCAAATCAAACCTCATTTTTTCTACAATGTACTGAATACGATTGTCTCGCTATGCTATACCGACAGTTTGAAGGCAGGAATGTTGCTGACAGAATTCAGTAATTATCTTCGCCGGAGCTTTGATATTCAGGAGACCCTCCTGTTTACTACTTTGGAAAAAGAACTGGAGCTCGTAAAGTCATACGTGGTTATTGAACAGGCTCGTTTCGGCGAACGATTGAACGTTGCCTATGACATTGCAGCAAACATGTTGTCTTTTCCAATACCGCCGCTCATCATCCAGCCGCTGGTTGAAAATGCGGTAAGGCATGGCCTGATGGGGCGGGAAGCAGGGGGCCATATTATAGTGATGGCCCGTATGACAGACAGTCATGCGATGATTGTAGTGAGTGACGATGGAATCGGGATTCCCGCGGATAAACTGCCGGAGTTATTGTCAACCAAAACTGAAGACGCGGGAGTCGGTTTGCGGAACATTAACCGGCGATTGATTGGGTGTTATGGCAGGAAATTAGATATTGAGAGTCAGGCAGGGCACGGAACAGTGGTAACGATTGCGATTCCGATAAACTGTTCAGAAATTGTCCAGAAACCTCTGGCATAATAAAACCATCCGGCCCTGAAGAAAAACCATGATAGGCAGGGAAAAATCAAGATGTTAAGAGCTGTTATTGTTGATGACGAACAACCAGCCATTGATTTGTTAAAAATATTGTTGGAAA